>JALEUV010000117.1 GCA_022780515.1 Anaerococcus sp.
TTGATATCTTTGACCCATTGCTCCATTTCGTCTAGTCTTGGTAAAATCTTTTCAATTTCATCATCAGATAGTTCTGGTGGTAGGGTAAATTCTTCTTGTGCTAGTTTCAGATTCTCTTCTGCTCTTTTTCTACACTTATTCTTAGCTTTGCAGAAGATGCACCATTCTCCACAAGAGAATTCCCCCTCGCCTTTGTAGGCTTTATCTGCAATTTCTCGTATGGTTTCTCCCCACTCATAAAGTTCTATCTTCTTGATTTCATAAGTTGAGATATTGCATCTTCTTGGTTGATAGATATGAAGAACTACTTTCTCGATATCATAAATTCCATCAAAGATAGTCAAAGCACCAAGTCCATATAACATGAGTTGTGTGTTTTCTTTAGCCTCTATTAAAACTCCCTGACCATACTTTAGATCTATTACATGAAGTTCTTTTCCTCCAACAACTACACAGTCAGCAGTTCCAAAGGACTCCTTAACATAGTCTGATAGGTCAAGTCTTTCTTCCACAAAGACGGCTGAGCTTTCGTATCTACTTATTACTTCTGCTACGTATGAGGCATATCCCTCAGTTAGCTCATCCATTTCTTCATCATAAAAATCCAAATCCTCTGTTGGGTCTTTAGTATCTAAACCTAATAACTTCTTTAGTTTATATTCTGCCAAGGCATGGGCTGAGGTGCCTTCAAGTGCATAGGGACTAACTTCATCTTCGTATTTTTGAGAAAGCCTAACGCTTGGTGGGCAGTGAATCCAACGTGAACTACTTGAGGCGGACAATATTGCGTGAGCACCCATTACAACTTCTCCACATCTTCTACCAAGTCTTCATAGTTACTTGGTTCAATATCAGATAACTTTTTAGCTCCATACTTTTCTAAGAGTTCTCTTATCTTAGCTGTATGGCCTAATCTTGATTTGTCGGCTAGTATCTTTCTAACATCTTCAATCTCATAAGTCTTTTCTTCTTGTTTTACTTCCTCTCCCTCTTTAGGAACTTCCTCATCACTTTCTAAAGCTTTGAGAAGGACACCTATACTAGATGCAAGATTCTCTGCATCTTCTTTGATTTCCATTAGTAGCTTTATTCTTGACACTTTTTTCTCCTTTCTCGATTTCTCTAACATCCACTGAATCAACTGTCATCCCAGGGTCTAATAGATAAATTTGTCTGTAGTCTCCAAACAAAAATTTTATTAATCTGTTTGGAATTTTTCCGACTGCACCTTTAAGGACATTTGTCTTTTGTCCTTTCTCATTTGTTACATTGATGATTATTTTGTGCCTCATGTTTGCCTCCTTTCTGAAAGGGTCATCTCCCTTACAAATCACAGGCAAAGAAAAAGGACGAGTTTTTAACCTCGTCCTAAAATATTTAAAAATTATTTTTGATTGTTTCTTTTGCCTTATCCAAATGTTTCTTAACCGCAGCTGAAGATATGTTCATTAAATCTGCAATTTCTGACTGCTTGTATCCATCTACATACATCAACTTGATTACTAATCGCTGTTTATCCGTTAATAAAGAAAGTACATCTTCCATATGCTCCGACCATTCAAATTCTTCATTCATGTCTTTGGATTTAATAGTTGCTATTAATCTTTTATCTGGATCAATATCCCCATCGTTATCGAAATCAAGAGATAGGTTATAATTTCTTGGGAATCTTTCCTCTGCTTCTCCTTTCAACATGTCCTCATTAGGTTCATATCCATGACTCTTTATAAAGTCGCTTATAAATTCTTGTTTCCACGCATCTATTTCAGCTTTCTCTTCTTTAGTTCTCTCTGGTCTTAGATTCTTGTTGTTATAGTAAACTTCACTATCATCTAAAGCATGTAGTTTTTTGATGTCCACTTCTGTTATCCCATCTTTTCCTGGTTTTAGTTCCACTTTTGTTTCATCTGCAAACCTATAAACATACATGGTTCTTTCGTCAGATCTAGTCTTTCTAATTTTCAAAATATTCCTCGCTTTCTTGCCTGATAGCAAGGAGCGAGAAATACAAATTTTACCTACAGTTTATGGAGCATAGTTGTCTTTCACCTAAAAAAGGCTATAAGAAACTAGAGGTACTCCATATACTTCTTTCAAAATTGATTGAAATTAGTTTATATGTGTATCTCACGCCCTTATAGCTAATCAGGCTTGATATAATTTGTAATAAAAAAAGCCTAATTCATCCGTTAAGATAAATTAGGCCGTCTTGCAGCTCTTAAAAATTTATGCTGATTTTTTGTAACTCTTTATGTCGTACTCTGTTTTATCTATTCTTTTAACTAAGGTGATACATCCACCTCTAGCTAGTTGAATACTTTGTCCGACTTCAAGTCTAACTTTAATTTCTTGTTTTTTATAGATATTTTGTAATATCCCAGTTTCTGCTTCAATTTTACAAATAAGTTTATTATTTGCATCTTTTACTTCTTGAATCTCTTTAATAGGCATCTTCCTTTCTTTTATATTTTAGCTTGTGATAAAATAATTTCTTCCTTGGTGTTGATTTAATGGAACGTGCAACTTAAAAAAATATAGAAGTTATCTCGTTCCATCTATTCAACATAAATTATACCACATGTGTTGATTTCGTGCAACACTTGTGGTATAATTTTATTACAAGGAGGAAGTTTTATGAAAGATACTTTGGGAAAGGTTATATCCAATAGACGTGAAGAACTAGGAATCTCTCAGCGTGAATTGGCAAAAAAAGTAAAAATTAGTAATTCTACAGTTTCAAGAATTGAAAACGACGATAAAATAACTCCAGATAATAACACTCTTAAGGCTATATCTGAAGTTCTACAAATCGACTATAACTATCTGCTTGCCTTAAATAAGCAAATAGATGATGAACCAGAAATTCGTATTATTCAAAGAGCAGCAAGAAACATGGATCAAGGAAAAAAAGAAGAGATGTTAAAGGTATTAAAAAAGCATTTTGAAGAAGAATTTGGCGATGCAAATGGAGATATGTAATAGTGAGGTATGCTCCAGATTATAAGATTTCCCTAGAGAAATCATATGAATTATTGGAAGATGCCGAAATCTCTGAAATTCCTATTGATTTAAATAAAATTATTGATTGCTTTAGCAATGAAATCAGTGTAAAAACTTACTCTGAATATATGAATGATGCTAACTGTTCTTTACAAGATGTGATTGATTTTTTCGATAGTGATTTAGGCGCTTGTAGTTATAGACCCGATACAAATAAGTATATTATTTATTATAATGACGTAGATAAAAGTGATAACTGGATTAGATTTACCATAGCTCATGAACTAGGACATATTTTTATTGGTCATCACCAAATGCATGGCGTTGATGTTCTATCCAGAAAAGGTGTCGGTAAACATAAATATGAAGAACTTGAAAAAGAAGCAAATAATTTTGCTAGGAATCTATTATCACCTGCACCTCTTGCTGAACAAGTTGTTGTGTTTGAAAAAAAGAAAAATCCTAGCACACTATCTGATTTATTTAGCATAACCGTCCCAGCTGCTGAGGTTAGATTACAGTATATTTCAAGAGACTTAAGAGATTTTTCTAATTCTATGCTTTCTTTCTTTAAAAACACATTTAATCCTCTCAGTATATACTGCCCTGATTGCGGAATGGAATATGAAAAAGACGCAGACTATTGTGTTAATTGTGGTTCTAAGTCTTTAGCCTTTGGTTTTAAATACCAACCTTTAACTGATGGTATAGATCCTACTAAATATGATACGTGTCTTATTTGTGGTTATAGAAACTCTAATCGTAATGCAAAATTCTGTCCAATTTGTGGAATTCCCATATCTAACACTTGTTCAGATAATAAGGATCATGATGTTAAATTAACAGATTATTACTGCTCAACATGTGGAAGCCCTACTACAATGAAAGAACATATACAAGAAAATAACAAGGAAAGAGGTGAAAGAGATATGCTTTATGAAGATGGTGTAGAATTTGATGAGTCAACAATGAAAGTAAAAATCTGTCCTAAATGTGGAAACGAAGAATTTAGTGATGATGCATTATTTTGCAAAATATGTGGGACGAACTTATATAATGATTGTGAAGGAATTCATACTCAGAATTTTAATGGTTTTGATGATATTGGTGAAATACATCATAACCCAAGTAATGCCAGATACTGCGAAACTTGTGGGGCTAAAACAAGATTTTTTATAGATGGAATCTTATGCGACCACAGTGAATACAATAAAGATTTTACTGATGATTCTAATTCAGGATTTGATTTTCCAAGTGATGATCAGATTCCTTTCTAA
>JALEUV010000025.1 GCA_022780515.1 Anaerococcus sp.
GATATGGAGATATATTCGTAGCAGGTTATCCTGGAGCATCAGCAGGAGCTGACGGTCACACAGGCTTTATTCTAAATGAACAAGATGATACAATCATCCATATGTCCTATACACCAAATAGTGTAAGCATAACCCCTAGAAAGGGCTATATGGGAGATGGCCGTGGACTACCTGTAAGATACTATAGACTTGTAGGAGGAACTAATAACGAAACTTACAAGTATAAAAAATAAAATTGCTATAGTAAAAAATAATTAACAAACTTAATTAATCAGAGGCTAGAAATTTCTAGCCTCTGATTAATTTTTAAAATATTTAAATAATCAATTAAGGAAAGTTCGATAAGAAAAATTCTTATTTTGGTATCAACCCTTACTCCTGCATCAGGATTTAGGTTAATACACACAATAATTACAGATCCTTATTAATATAGACTTTTTTAATTTGTTCTGTTTGCAGTTGCTACAAGGTCTATTCCTGTTGATGCAATATCTCTTTTTACTATATCTCCTACATTTACAGGTGCCTTTATTTCTACCTCATTTATTTCTTTCATGCATGCAAAAATTTTATCTTTAGGAATTGCTTCTTTGGTTTTTACAGGAACTGAATAATATTTTGAACCTAGAAGTTTTACTGTTGAAGTTAGCATTCTTCTTGGATTTTTAATTTCATTTCTTACATATTTTTCACCCAATTTACAAGAATTCCCACTGATATCTAAAATTTCTCTATTTTCGTCTAAAGTTACTTCTACTTGGCAGCCTAAGGGGCAATTTATGCACGTTAAATTCTTTTTCATATTTCCTCCAATTTAATCTCGATTTCTGAAATTTCAGGATTTAAATCCTCTTTATTTAAATCAATTTTTTCCATTTCGCCTGGAGCTAGGATTTTTTTCTTTCTTTTCTTTATCTCTCTTCCATCAACATAAAGAGCAATTGTCTTTTTTTCATATACTCCATTTACTCTAAATCTTATAGTTAAATTTTCAGGCATTGTATCATAGTGAAGGTATTGAGGTATGGTATAGGATATTCCTGTGCCAGCCTTTACTTCTACCTTTTGACTTTTAGCTTCTTTTAATTGTCCGTTTATATAAGCTGCCGCATTCGTTGCAGCAATTTCAGATTCTTCAGAAACATAGTCGACAAGATCGTGAACATGAAGAACATTACCACAAGCAAATATTCCATCTACTGATGTCATAAGTCTATCAGATACTACAGATCCTTTAGTTTTTCTATCAAGTTTTACTCCAGCAGATTTTGAAAGTTCATTTTCAGGAATCAAGCCTACTGAAAGAAGTAAGGTATCACATTCAAAATATTTTTCACTACCAGGTATTACTTTCATATTATCGTCTACTTTAGATAAATAAACTCCCTCTAGCCTATCTTTTCCAACTATTTCCGAAACTGTTGTTGAAAAATACAAAGGAATATCATAGTCATTTAGACATTGAACTATATTTCTTTTTAATCCTCCAGAATATGGCATTATTTCTGCCACACATTGAACTTTTGCTCCCTCTAAGGTCATTCTTCTAGCCATTATAAGACCTATATCTCCGGATCCTAAAATTACTACTTTTTTACCAGGCATATAGCCTTCAATATTTACCATTCTTTGAGCTGTTCCTGCACTAAATACTCCTGCAGGACGAGATCCTGGAATATTTAAGGCTCCCCTAGGTCTTTCTCTGCAACCCATAGCGAGTATTATTGCCTTTGGTACTATAGTAAACATACCATTTATTTGATTCATTAGAGTTAATTCTTTATCAGGACTTATGTTTAAGACAATTGTATCCAATAATACATCTATATCTCTTTGTTTTACTTGATCTATAAATCTTTGAGCATACTCAGGTCCTGTCAATTCTTCACCAAATCGATGTAGACCAAATCCGTTATGAATACATTGATTTAATATACCACCCAAAACCAAATCTCTTTCAACTATTAATATATTTTTTATACCTTCATCATAAGCTTTTACAGCTGCTCCAAGTCCTGCAGGTCCGCCACCTACTATTACTAAGTCATAATTTTTCATACTAAGCTCCTATTTCACCCTTTGTTGCAAATATCTTGATTTTTTGGATCCTTTTGTAACTTCTTCAAAGTCAATACCAAGTTCTCTAGAAAGAATTTCCATTACTCTAGGAAGACAAAATCCCCCTTGACATCTTCCAGCTGTAGCCCTAACTCTTCTTTTAATTCCATCTACACTCCTTGCTCCGAGAGGTCTATTTATAGCATCTATGATTTCACCTTCAGTTACATTTTCACACCTGCAAATTATTCTTCCATACTTAGGATTCTCTTTTATCAAATTTTCATGTTCCTCAAGACTCATTTCTGAAGTTTTAGGTAGCGGTTTTCTATTGGTATCAAAGTTTTCTTTTGATAGTAAGTTTATTTTTTCCTTTACAAGTCCTGCCATGTACTCTCCTATAGCAGGTGCGGAGGTGAGTCCAGGTGATTCTATACCTACACAATCAAAAAATCCATCTACTGATTCCTGTAAGATAAAATCTCCTCCAACTTCATGAGCTCTATTTCCTGAAAAAGATGTAATTACCATATTAACAGGGACATTTTTTACTGTATCATTTGATTTGTCTATAACTTCTTCCAAGTGCTCTCTAGTAGATTTAGTGTCAGACTTATCATCGATATAATCTGATGTAGGTCCTACAAGTGTATTATCATCTATTGTCGGTGTGATCAAAATTCCCTTGCCTTTATTTGTAGGTAGATTAAACACTACATGATTAACAAATCCTTTTGTTTCTTTATCTAAAAGTAGATATTCTCCTCTTCTAGCTTTTATTGTAAATTTATCGTCAGAAACCATATTATGTAATTGATCAGAATACAAACCTGCACAATTAATTACGGTTTTACTTTGATAAATTTCACCATCTTCAGTTTCCACTAACCAATGATTGTCTTCTTTGCGTATATTAATAACTTTTTTGTTAAATTCAAATTCTACTCCATTCATATTGGCTACTTCTGCAAAAGATATATTCATCAAAAATGGATCTACAATTCCAGCTTCCGCACAATACAAGGCTGCATATACATTCTCTTCTACATTTGGTTCCATAGCAAGTATTTCGTCTTTATAGATAATTTTCATTCCTTTAACGCCATTTGCTATACCAAAATTGTAAAGCTCCTTTAAACCACCAAAATTTTCTTTATTGTGGCAAAGTACCAATGTTCCTATTTTTTTATAAGGAAAAGATAAAGTTTTGGAAAGTTCTTCCATCATCTGATTTCCCTTTACATTCATTTTTGCTTTCATTGTTCCAGGATGAGCATCATATCCACCATGACAAATTCCAGAATTTGCCTTACTTGTTTCACAACAAACATCTTCATGTTTTTCTAATAAAAGAAACTTTCCCTCATTTTTTGATAGATAAAAAGCTACTGATGAGCCAGTAACTCCTCCACCAATAATTATAGCGTCGTACATATATCCTCCTTTATTAAAAAAAGAGCCTTCTGGGCTCTCTTTCTATACTCACAGTGAGCCCGTTTATATTATTAGACTCAATCTCTTATAGTTATTCTTCGTATTTTTTAGCCCAGCCTACAGCTCTTTCTACAGCTCTTTGCCAGTTTCTATCTTTTTTATCTCTTTCTTCTTTGGAAATTTGTGGTTCAAAAACATTATCTATCAGACGATTTTCTTTGATTTCTTCAAGATCTTTCCAATATCCTGTATTTATTCCAGCAAGGTATGCAGCACCTAACGCAGTTGTTTCAAGAGTTTGGGGTCTTTCAACCTTTGTTTGAATCATATCAGCTTGGAATTGCATTAAAAAGTTATTTGCACTTGCTCCTCCATCAACTTTTAATTCAGCAAGCTTACGTCCACTGTCAATTACCATAACTTGAAGAACATCATTTGTTAAATATGCCAAAGATTCAAGTGTAGCTCTTATTATATGATATTTTGATGTACCTCTTGTAATACCTACAATAGTTCCTCTTGCATATTGATCCCAATATGGAGCACCTAGTCCTGTAAAGGCTGGAACAACATAACATCCATTCGTATCATCTACCCTGGTTGCCATATATTCTGAATCAGCTGAACTGTCAACTATTCTTAACTCATCTCTTAACCACTGAATAGCAGAGCCTGCTACGAAAATTGATCCCTCAAGAGCGTAAGAAACTTTTCCTTCTTCAAGTCCCCAAGCTATAGTTGTTACCAAACCATTTTTAGACTTAACAGGATCACTTCCTGTATTCATAAGCAAGAAAGCACCTGTACCATAAGTGTTCTTTGCATCCCCAGGATTAAAACAAGTTTGACCAAATAAGGCTGCCTGTTGGTCACCTGCTATACCTGTTATAGGAATTTCCCCACCAAAATATCCCGCATATGTATTTCCGTAATGATATGATGAAGGTTTTACATTAGGAAGCATACATTTGGGAATATTTAAAATTTCTAAGATTTCATCATCCCATTTAAGTTCTTTTATATTGTATAACATAGTTCTGGATGCGTTTGTATAATCTGTTACATGTACTTTTCCACGAGTTAAATTATAAATTAACCAAGTATCAACAGTACCGAATAATAACTCTCCATTTTCAGCTCTTTGTTGACCATTTTCTATATTATCAAGTATCCATCTGATCTTTGTTGCTGAGAAATAAGCATCAACTATAAGACCAGTTTTATCTTGAATCATTTCACGATAACCATCTTTCACCAACTTATCTGCCATATCGGCAGTCCTTCTACATTGCCGTACTATAGCATTATATACAGGTTTTCCTGTTTCTTTTTCCCAAACTATAGTTGTTTCTCTTTGATTTGTAATTCCAATAGCTTCAATATCTTTTGCTTCAATTCCTAGTTTAGCTATCGCTTCTGAACAAACTCCAAGTTGAGTTGACCAAATTTCTGTAGGATCATGCTCTACCCAGCTTGGTTTTGGAAAATATTGAGTAAATTCCTTTTGTGCAAGTGAAAGAATTTCACCTTTTTTGTTAAAAATTATTGCCCTGTTACTAGTCGTTCCAGCATCTATTGCCATTATATACTTTCCCATGCTTTTCTCCTTTTTTTACATTTTCCACACTTCATAATTAGAAGATGATATGGCTATAGCTCCTGCATTTAAATTATTTATTACATCTTCCTTATCTTTTATAAGGCCACCCGTTACTATAGGGATAGATGTTCTTTTTGCTACATCCTTAGTTATCTTAGGCATAATACCTGGTAAAATCTCTATGCAATCACATGAAACTTTTTTTAAAGTTTCTTTCATTGACTGATAAGATATGCTGTCAAAAATAAAAAACCTTAGGATACAAAAAAGTCCTAGCTTGCTAGCATCTAAAGCATTTTGAGGTCTTGTTGTAATAATACCGTCAGCATCAGTATATTTTTTTATGAAATAATTTGCCATATAAGATGATGATAATCCCTCAATCAAATCCTCATGAACTATAGCTATCTTGTTTTTGTCCTTAATCTTTTTGACAATATGTGGAATCGTTTCGATATTCCCATATAAAATAAATATTATTTTATTCTCTTCTTCCAAAGCCCTTGTTAAATCTCTATTATCCTTAATCGCCATAATCACAGGATTTTGATAAAATTCATCGAAGATTTCGTCTCTAATCATTTTCCCACCTCCTTAAATAGACAAAGCGAGCCTTGTTAGTAAACTGAGGCTCGCTAATCTCTTTAATATTTATTTAATTACATTATATCACTTATTTAATCCTATTACAAATGTTTTCTAGATTTTTTTTAAAAAAATACTAGATTTATATCTGCTACTGTCAAAATTTTTAATTAAATAATAATATTAAACTTGTGCTTTTTAATTATTATGGTAATATATATAATATAAAAGGTTTTCATATACATATATTAGAGAAGTGAGCAATTGGATTAAACGAATGCTCGCTTTTTTGTTTTTATGAAAGAAAAACCTTTAAAATCTCAACCTAAATAGAAAGGAGAACTTTATGAGAGATATCTTTATTGCTGAATTAGTTGGAACTTTTTTGCTAATTTTATTAGGTGAAGGAGTATGTGCAAATGTATCTACTAGAAAATCTGGCATGTATAATGGTGGTTCAGTACAAATAGCAATTGCATGGGGGTTTGCAGTTATGATTCCTGCTGCAATATTTGGAGCAATGAGTGGGGCTCATTTTAATCCGGCTGTAACAATAGCCCTTGCTATTAAGGGTGATATAGGTTGGAATACTGTTCCAATTTATTTTTTAGGTGAATTCTTAGGGGCCATGTTAGGTGCTCTTATGGTTTATTTGCTATTTAAAGATCATTTTGATGATGCTTCAGAAGAAGATCCAGTTATAGTTCGTGGGTGTTTTTGTACAGCACCTTCTATAAAAAACACTTCTAGAAATTTACTTTCTGAAGTAGTTGGAACATTTGTATTGGAAATAGCTCTTTTAGGATTTGGAAATGTTAGTGGGGCAGCGGCAGTTGGAGTAGATAAATTTTACGTTTTTGGTATTATCGTTGCGGTAGGAATGAGTTTAGGCGGTCTTACAGGATATGCTATAAATCCAGCCCGTGACCTTGGACCAAGAATAATGTATCAAATCCTACCTTTTAAGAAAAAAGCTGATGTTATGTGGGATTATGCACGGATTCCTGTTGTAGGGCCTATAATTGGTGCAATTCTAGCGGTTTTACTTTATAATTTTATATTCTAAATTCAGAAAGGATATTATTAAATGTATGATGTTTTGATTATCGGTGCTGGAGTTACTGGTGCATCAATAGCAAGAAGATTATCAAGGTATAAACTCAATATAGCTATTTTAGAAAAGGAAAATGATGTTTCTATGGGAGCAAGCAAAGCCAACTCAGCAATAATTCATGGAGGCTATGCAGAAAGTAATAAGGAGCTTAGAGGCAGACTTTGCTATCCAGGAAGGATTGAGTTTAAAGAGCTTGACAATGAACTTAATTTTGGGTTTTTAGAAAACGGATCTTTAGTTATAGCTTTCGACGAAGATGATGAAAATGAACTTAAAAGACTTTATCAACAAGGACTTGAAAATAAGCTAGATGATATGGAAATTTTAAATCAAAAACAATTGCGAGAGCTTGAGCCTAATATTTCAGAAAAGGCAATTTCTGCCTTGTATTGTAAAAAAGCTGGTGTTTGTTCACCATACGAATATGTAATAGCTCTAGTTGAAAATGCTGTAGATAATGGGGCAAAACTTTTTTTGAAGTCTGAAGTTACTTCTATTATCAAAAATGAAGATAGTTTTAAAGTTACAACAGGTAATGGAAAAGTTTTTCAAGCAAAATATGTTGTAAATGCTTCAGGATTAAATGGAGCAAAAGTTTCTAAATTGATTTCTCAAACCAATTTTGATATCTATCCAAGATCAGGAGAATATCTTTTAATGCAAAAAGGATCTGGATCAAAATTAAATACGGTAGTTTTTCAAACCCCTACAAAAAAATCAAAAGGAATTCTTGTTACAAGAACTTACCACAATAATTTACTTCTAGGTCCTGATGCAATTGATAGCGAAGAAATAGATGCAGATACTCATTTGGAAAGACTTGGCATAATCTTCAGAGATGCTCAAAAGTCTGTTAAAGATAATGTGTTAAATATAAATGAATTTATAAGATCTTTCGCAGGAGTAAGACCTGTATCATCTACTGGAGATTATATAATAGAAAATACAAATGTAGACGGCTTTATAAATGTAGTAGGTATTCAATCTCCTGGTATAACTTCTTCTCCTGCGATTGCTAAGATGGTTGAAGAAATTCTTATATCTTGCGGTATAAAGCTTGAAAATGACCCATACTATAATCCCTACAGAAGACCTATTATAAAATATAAGGACTTGGAAGATTTTAATAAGATAAAATACAAAGTGAATTATGAATTTGGAAATCCTGATAGACTGGTATGCAGGTGTGAACAAGTTAGTGAAAAAACTATAAGAGATGCTATGAACAGATCTATACCTTGTGAAACAGTAGATGCTCTAAAGAGAAGAAGCAGAGCTGGAATGGGATTTTGTCAAGGAAGCTTTTGTAAAAAAAGAGTTATAGAAGTAATGGAAGATGAACTTGGTAGAAAGTTAGAAAGCACAGAAACAGATATAGAACATTTTGGTATAAATAGAGTAATGAAAAAAGACATCTTAGATTATTTCAAAGAAAAACAAGAAGAATAAATTTTCAAGGTATCCTGAAAGTTTAGGATACCTTTTTATAATATTTATATAAATAAATTGATATCATCCATATAATTGTGCAAAAAGAAAAAAGTCGTCTTATAGCTCAACTAGTGCAATGTTTTTAAGGAAAAATAACTAGTAGCAATCAAATGACCCAATTACACTTAATAATAAATCAAGAAAAAATACAAAGTTCAATTAATAAACCCCTGGACAAAAAAAGCTAAATCTACTTTAAACAAAATATCTAATAAACGAGTGGGAAAAGAAAAATATGAATACCTATACTGATATATACCATATTGTAACAAAGACTGGATGAATGCCTTTATAAAAGAATCAAAATAGTAAAAAATAAAAACATACTATTAGTATATGATAGACCAATATGGAATAAATTAAAAGGTCTTAAAAACCAGAAAACATAGAAATAAAGCCCATAACAATGTCCACACCAGAAATGAATCATATAGAACAAATAGGCAAACAAATAAGACCTATGGGTTTTAAGAATGGGTTATTTCATTGATTATCTGATGTAGTAAATAGGATATGCCAAACAATAAATAAATTAACTACTATATGGTTAAAAGCATTACCCATAGGGATTGGATTTTTGATTATTAACTTTATTGGTGCTTTGTATAATAAATAAATTAGAATTTAAAGGAAAGAAATTATCTGATAATAATATTTTTAATCATTGAATTATTCATTATTTATCCTAATAATGCATTAATTCATGTATAAGTAGAGTATAATAATGCATAAGCAAATAAATGACATTAGTATATACAAAGATATAATAATAAAAATAAGGAGAAATGTAAAAAAATAGAAAAATTTACTTGACAAAAGTATCCCTAGGGGTTAAAATAATTAAAAATAATGTTACTTAATTTTTCGGGAGGACACAAAAATGGAAATGAAAAGAGTATTCTCTTCACTAATGGCCCTAGGCCTTGCCAGCACTTTAGTTGCTTGCGGTGGTGGAGGAGATAGCCAAGAAACTACTACAAACGATACTAGCACAGATGCTACTACTGATACAGCTACAAGTACAGAAGATACTAG
>JALEUV010000121.1 GCA_022780515.1 Anaerococcus sp.
AAGCCGGCATAGCCGGCCCTTTTTTGTACGACTAGTTTATAGTCCTAATTTTTCTTCAATAGCTTCTTTATCAAAGCCTACAATGTCTTCCCCGTCAATGTTAATAACAGGTACTCCCCTGTAGCCCTTACTTACTAGGTAGTCTACAGCGTCTTTGTTGTCGTCTACGTTGTATTCTGTAAAGTCTATATTGTTATCATTAAAGAATTGTTTAGCTGCCTTACAAAATACACAATTACTTGATGTATAAATTTTAATATCTGCCATAATATATCCTCTCCTTCTATATTTTATATACCCAATTATTTTGAATTAAGTACATTGGTTAAATTAATATAATCATCTAAAGACAAGTTCTCTGCCCTTAGCGTTTTATTTATACCCACTTTTTCAAAAGCTAAACTTAATTCATCCTTAGAGTAGACATCCGATAGGGAATTTAGGATAGTTTTTCTCCTTTTATTAAAGCCTGCCTTGACTAGGGCAAAGAGCCTCTCCCTATCTACTTCCTCATCATACTTCCTAAGACTTAGCCTAAGGACTGTGCTATCAATCTTTGGCTTAGGCATAAAGACTGACTTAGGGACATTGGTAATTTTTTGAGCATCAGCATAGAATTTTATAAAGACTGACAGTGACGAATATTCCTTGTCATTTTCATCAGCTAGCATCCTATCAGCTACTTCCCTTTGGACCATAATGGTCATATCAGTTGGGTTTCTTCCCTCTATGAGCTTTTCTATAATTGGTGTAGTTATATAATAAGGGAGGTTGGATACTAGCTTAAAGTCCTCCCCAGCAAACTCTTCCTCCACAATTTGGTTAAAATCACACTTAAGGACATCTTGATGGATGATTTTGACATTAGAAAAGTCACCCAGGTTTTCTTCTAAGATCGGTATTAGCGAATCATCTATCTCTATAACTAGGACTTTTTTAGCAATCTTTGCCATCTCATAGCTAATTGTCCCTATGCCTGGGCCTATCTCGATTACATTTTGATTTTTTACATCAGCAGCATCTACAATCTTATCAACAAAGTTCTTATCTACCAAGAAGTTTTGCCCCAGTGACTTGGAAAATTTAAAACCATAAGTATCCATTATCTTTCTTACAGTTTTGGGTGAATATAGTTTTTTCATAGTTTACCTACCGCTTCATCAAACTCTGCTCGGCTTATACCAAAGGAATTTAGTTTGGCAAGAAGTTGCTTGGAATTAAAATATCCTATCCCTAGGATATCGCCCAGCCTTTGGCGTCTTTTCTTAGAATCATCACCTACAGATAGACCTGCCTTTACCAGATCAGCCATAACAAACTCTTCCCTCTTTTGAGCTACTTCTGCCTTGGCCCTCCTAAGGGCTTCGATTATTACCTCAGGCTCTGCATTTTCTACCCCTAGGTCTCCCTTCTTGATGGCGCTCTTCCTATCTATATAGGCGTGCTTGGCTGTAGGGATGTGTCTTGCAATCCTCGCCCTGATTTTTTTGCCAGCATAGTCAGGGTCAGTGAGGATTATTATCCCACACCTATCGTTAATGACCTTGAGTCTATCAATAAGCCCCTGTCCAAAACTTAGGCCATTGGTCGCAACCATCTCACAATCAATGGCCCTCTTTACATTTGCAATATCATCTTTTCCTTCAACTACTATAGTTTCTTTGATCATAAATCCTCTTTCCATGAGAGTATTCTACTTAAAAACTTATATTTTTCTAGTAAGACCATTCACAAAATACATCAATAGTAGAATTATTTACTAAAAGATAAATCATACTCTCATAGTCATCTACTTCCTTTGGCATAACCCAGTCTAGGTATTCATTTACAGTATCACTCATCTCGCTTCTCTTCCTAT
>JALEUV010000053.1 GCA_022780515.1 Anaerococcus sp.
GCATCTGTGCTGATGAATAGTTATCTCCTAGCTCTCTAGTAAAGGTATCGAGTCCTTCCTTGAGGCCTTCGACATAACCCAGAATCGAAGCCTTCCTTAGGGCATCTTCTATTTGCCTATCGCTTATGGTCTTATCTGCCATGGTTAAGTTTTCGTGGACACTTTCTTCAAAGATATGGGAGTCGTGGCTTATCCTAAAGATATGCTCGGCGATGGAGTTTGAATTTATCCTAGCAAAGGGATGGCCATTTACGAATACATCTCCAGAATTTGCCCTTATACTTCCTGCAAGGATTTCAGTAAGGGTAGACTTGCCACAACCGCTTTCTCCTACAAGACCAATAGAGCCTTTTTGGGGAAGGGTCATATTGATATCTACTAGGCTCTTTTCGTCATTACCCTTGTAGGCAAAGGATAAATTCTTTACTTCTAGGCTTTCTAGTCCTCCTTCAGGAAAGGCCTCTTCTCTTCTATCTTCTTCAAGGTTTAAAATTCTATCAAGTTTTTACCTGCAGCAACCCCAATCATCGCTACATGGAAGCTTGCAGTGAGGGTAATCATTGGGTTAAAGGCTTCCATTGCCAAGATTAATACAATGATTAGGCTAAGAAGGCTTAGGCCCTCCTTAGAAGAGGCATAGAGACTCATAAAAATACATCCAATGCTTGACCCATAGGCAATCCACTCTATAAGGGTTATAGAAGATAGTTGCATGGTCAAAATCTTCATAGTTTCTATCCTAAAGTCTTCTGACTTATCATTTATCTCCCTTGCCCTCTTATTATCAGCTCCAAAAATCTTTAGGGCAGTTATTCCCTGTAAGGAATCTAGGAACAAGGCTCCTACATCCTGGTATTTTTTCCAATAACTTCCCTGCATACTAGTTACAAACTTTAAAAGAGCCTTCAAAAATAAAGGGATTATTGGCATTAGGAGTAAAAACAAAAGTCCTATTCTCTAGTCTATTACCATAAAAATTATAAAATTAACAAGGCTTACTCCATAGCAACCATAGTATTCAGGCAAAAATCTCCCATAATAATTCTCTAATTGCTCTATGGTATCAGAACCCATATTTATCAAATTGGAAGTTGAAGTATTTTCCTTGTAAGCAAGCCCTATGGAGCTCGCCTTTACTATAAGGCTCTTCCTAAGCTCTGCCTTAACTTCTCCTACTATTTTTGCATTATAATCTGTAATTTTAAAGCTTGCAAAAACTCTTACTACAAGTCCCAGAATAAATAAAAGACTTATCTTTCCTAGGTTAAGACTTGATGAATAGTATAAGGTTACTAATCAAAAGACCAAAGGCTAGGATAAAAGTCCCTAGAGTCTTAGTCATCATTAGAAGGAGGCTCTTTCCTATATAGGACTTGGCCCTTCCAATATATTTAAACAAGTACTTATCCAACATATCAAAATCCTTTCTCGCTATTGCAAATGATTATTGTTTTAAATTACCTGCGATATTATCATAGCACATTGGATTTTTATTGCCATAGGTGAGATGTATTTTTCGTTTAACTTATAACTTATAATTTGCGAGTCCTATTTTTATTTTATTTTAATTAAGGTATACTAATAATGTTAAAAGGAGATAAGATGAGTAAAGTATTTATACCAGATAATTATAAGAGTAGCCAAGACTTATACAAGACCCAACTACTTATCAAAGAAATTAAAGATTATTTTCAAATTAACCTAGCCAACAACCTAAATTTAAAGAGAGTCTCTGCTCCTCTTTTTGTATCAGAGGCATCAGGACTCAATGACAACCTAAACGGAGTCGAAGAGCCTGTTACCTTTAGCCTACCTGAAGCAGGTAATGAAAATATGGAGATTGTCCACTCCCTTGCCAAGTGGAAGAGGTATGCCTTAAAGGAATACAAGTTTAAGACCCACGAGGGTCTCTATACCGATATGAACGCCATAAGAAGGTGTGAAGAGCCTGACAATACCCATTCCTTCTATGTCGACCAATGGGACTGGGAACTAATAATTGAAGATTACGATAGGAATATGGACTACCTAAAGAATGTAGTAAATATTATATATAGGACTATGAAATCCCTTGATGAATACCTATGCGGTCTCCTTCCAACTAGGTCCAAGCTCTTAAAGGACCAAATTACCTTTATAACTAGTGAACAATTGCTACAAAAATACCCTGACAAGACTGCTAAGGAGAGGGAAGACCTTATTTGTAAGGAATATGGATCAGTATTTCTAATGCAGATTGGAAATATTTTATCTGATGGCACTAAACACGATAATAGGGCTCCTGACTATGACGATTGGCTCCTAAACGGGGATATCCTTATATATAACCCTGTTTTAGATAGTGCCCTAGAGTTATCCTCTATGGGTATTAGGGTAAATCCTAATAGACTTAATGAGCAATTAAAGCAAACAGGCAATCTCGATAGGCTAAAGTATGACTACCACAGGCTCTTGCTTGATGGCTTGCTCCCTCAAACCATAGGCGGTGGTATAGGCCAATCAAGACTTTGTATGTTCTTCTTGCAAAAGGCCCACATAGGCGAAGTCCAAGTTTCTTATTGGCCTGATGATCAAAGGAAGATGCTCGCCAACAAGGGAATAAATCTGTTATAAGAAAAACTCCTACTATTATGTAAAGCCCAAGACTTCGTCTAGACTAGCCCAGGCAAATACCCTATAGTAGGAGTTTTATTTGTGGATATATTCTCTAATTTCTGCTAGGAAGATGTCCCCGTATTGGATAAGTTTTCTCTCGCCTACCCCCTTTATCATAAGCATTTCTTCTTCGTTTTGAGGTCTGTAAGTTGCCATATCCTTCAAGGTCTTATCAGAGAAGATAATAAAGGGAGGGACATTACGTTTTTTGGAAAGATCTAACCTTACTTTCTTTAAGTGGCTAAAGAGGTCTTTGTCATAGTTAGTCTTTCTTTCCTGCTTGAGCTCATCCTTTGAGATGGCAAGGTCAACTCTCTGTCCATCAAATAGGACTTCTTTTGATTTTTCAGTTAGCTTTAAAATTGGATAGGGATTTGAGCTAACTTTGATATAACCATCTGCTATAAGAAGGCCAATAAGGTCTTTGATATAGGCCTTGGACTTATCTTTCATAATTCCGTAGGTAGAAAGTTTGTATAGGCCCCTCTCCCTTATTTTTTTACTCTTAGCTCCAAGGAGGGTATCTACCACAAGGTTTATCCCATACCTTTGCTCAAGCCTATAGATACATGATAAAATTTTTTGGCTGTCAACTGTTACGTCAACCCTTTCTATGGTCGATAGGCAGTTGTAACAAGCACCACAAGTTTCATCGCTCGCTTGACCGAAATAATTTAATATATAGGCCCTCAGGCACCTTGATGTGTTAGCATAATTTATTATGGCCTGGAGCTTATCAAGTTCGTGGAGCTTGTAAGTATAATTGTGGCTTTGGTTTATTAGGTGCTTGTTTATCACTATATCTTGGGCTGAGTAGAGAAGGATACACTCGGCATCTTCCCCATCCCTACCAGCCCTACCTGCTTCTTGGTAATAAGATTCCATGTCCTTGGGGGTGTTGTAGTGGATTACAAATCTTACATTGGACTTATCTATCCCCATACCGAAGGCATTGGTCGCAACTATTATTTTTTTCTTATCATAGATAAAGTCTTCTTGCTCCTTGTTGCGAATTTTTTCGCTAAGGCCTGCATGGTACTTGGCTACCTTAAAGCCAAGCCCACTAAGCTTCTTGTGGATACTATCTACACTTTTTCTAGTAGATACATAGATTATCCCTGATTCTTCCATATGGTCTGTGAGGTAGTCTATAAGAAAGTCTATCTTTTTAGCTGGCTTTTTTACAGCAAAGTACAAGTTTTTCCTATCAAAGCCTGTTACCTTAACTAGGGGGTCTTTGAGTCCTAGGTTATTTATAATATCATCCCTTACTTCTTTTGTGGCTGTGGCTGTAAAGGCTGTCATCTGAAGCTTAGGACCTAGGATTTGGTAAAGTTCTGGTATGAGCTTATAGGATGGTCTAAAGTCATGGCCCCATTGGGAGATACAGTGGGCCTCGTCAACTGCCACAAAGGATATATTAATCTCTGACAAAAATTCTCTAAAAAATTCATTTTCTAGCCTTTCTGGGGATATGTAGAGGATTTTAACCAAGCCCCTACTTATATCACTCAAGGTCTTTGTATAATCTTCGCTAGATAGACTAGAATTAATAAGACTTGCACTTATCCCTGCCTCCCTTAGGGCATCGACTTGGTCTTTCATCAGGGAGATAAGGGGTGATATAACTAGGGTAAGGCCTTCTTTTAATAGGGCTGGTAGCCAGTAGCAGATAGACTTTCCTCCACCTGTTGGAAGAACTCCAAGAACATCTCTTCCGTCTATTATATCTTCTATAATTTCCCTTTGACCCTCCCTAAAAGAATCATAACCAAAATATTTTTTTAAATTAAATAAAAGTTCTTCTTCGCTCATATCTAACTCCATAAAAAAATAATTAAGCACGAGGCCTAATTATTTCTTGACTAAATACCCTGATTAGCTGTACCTTGGCCTGGCTCAGCTTGATCATAGTCTGTATTTACTTCACTTCAATTTTCACTTTCATAACTTTCTATCTCTTCGGACTGGTATTCGTCCATTACTTGACCAGTTCCTTCATAGTCTCCGCTCATTTCAGATTCTTGATCAAGCTCTTCGCTAGTTAAATCTGTTGACTCTTCATCAGAAGTTTCCTCTGTATCTTCGCTAGAGGCTTCATCTTCTTCATCCCTATTAATACTTTGATTGGTTATATATTCCTCATCATCAAGATTTGCCCCTTCGCCCTTGTTGAAGATTATATTACCAATCTTTGTGGACATAGAAACTTGGTACTTGCCCTCGTTTTCGCTTTGGTAACCATCCTTTATATTCCTATAGGAGACATTGCCTAGGGTAAAGTTACCTACTCCTAGCTTGGCAGATATATTATAATTATCTATTGTTTTATCAGCGCTTACCAAGATATCCCCACTTTGGGTAATAAATTGAAGGTCATTGCCAAGGGTTGAGTCTACTATATTGATATTTCCAGTAGTTGTTTGAAGTCTGGTATTATTAATTTCAGCCTTATTTAGGTTAATAGAGCCTGATTGGTTGGTAATTGATCCTTGGAAGAAGGCATTATCTACTGTGATATTGCCACTCTTTATGGCAAGGTCAAAGTTTTTAACTTCAAGATCAGTAATTTTGACATCACCTGCAGTCATGCTTCCCTTTATTTCGTCAAGGCCGCCCTCCATTGGAAGGAATATCCTTACTATCGGAATTTTATCCTTCATGTAAAGTTCCTTGCCAATTATCTTGCTCTTTAATTTTAACTTTCCATCATCGAAGGAAACATCCATATTATAAGAATTTTCCTCGCCTCGGTATAGAACTGTATATTCTACATAAGGATTGGTATTCGACCTTTGTATCCTAATATCACTGGTACCTAGGTCAAATTCGATAGAGTCAACCTGATTTAAGTCTACCCTCATTATCCTAGATTGGTTGTAGGAATTATCATCAATCTCACTTGTTGTAGCAAGTTTTCCCTTAAGTGAACTAGATTTATTGGTAAAATAAAATATCCCTAGGACGGCTATTATGCCTACTAGTCCTATGATAAGGTATTTGGGATTAAAACCTTTAAATCTATCCTTTAATTCTATTTTTTCTTCTTCTCTGTCTTTATTTTCCATCATTTTCTCCAAAACTACGCCTGTATTAGTTTGTCACTATATATTGTATCACAAAAGATGATAATTTTTAAAAATTAACTTCCCACAAGTATAAACCATGGGCTGATAGGGCAGGATTGGCCCTCTTGTCATAGTCTTCATCAAAATACCTCTTGAATTCATCAAGGCTTAGCCTACCTCTGGCAAGCTCTATAAGACTTCCAACCATTATCCTAACTTGGTTGTGGAGGAAGGAGTTAGCCCTAAAATAAATATTCAAATCTGACCCATCCTCTTCAAAATAAGCCTCATCAATGCGTCTTTGTGTATTTATATGAAGATTTTTTTCAAAGGACATAAAGAGCCTAAAATCATGGTCTCCCTCTAGGACCTTTAGTCCTTGGTCTAACTTATCAAGCTCTAGCTTGTAGGTTATATTCTCCTTGTAATTCCTATAGATAGGGAGCATATCCTTATCTCGACTTATAATATACCTATATAGCTTATCCTTGGCAGAAAATCTCGCATGGAAGTCTAGGGAAACCTCCCTAGAAGATAGGGCCAAGATATCATCTGGCAGGTACTTGTTCATATGAAACTTGAAGGCCTTAGGATTTATGTCTGTCCCTGTAAGAAAATTTATGAAGTGGCTCCTAGCGTGGACTCCAGCATCAGTCCTCCCACAGGATATAATCCTATTATCTTCATTAGTTATCTTATGGAGGGCAGATAGTAGCTCTTCTTCTATACTTCTCTCATCTTTTTGATATTGAAAGCCAGCAAAGTTTGTCCCATCGTAGGACGTTTCTAGTAAAATATTTTTAATCATAGGAAGTGGACTACAATCACTATGCTACAAAATACTATAAGGCCTATTAGGCTCATCCAGTCGGTCTTATCCATATTTATCTCATTTAACTTGGTTCTTTCTTCTCCTACCCTGTAGAGTCTAGCTTCCATGGCAGTAGCTAGGTCATCACTCCTCTTAAAGGCATTGATAAAAAGTGGAACCAAGAGCGGGATCATAGCTGTTGCCCTCTTTATGATATTGCCCGACTCAAAGTCTGCTCCCCTTGCCATTTGAGCCATCCTAATCTTTTGAGCTTCATCAAAGAGGGTTGGTATAAACCTCAATGAAATAGAAATCATCATAGCAAGCTCTCCTGCAGGAAAGCCAAATCTCTTTAATGGCGAAAATAGCTTCTCTAGTCCAGAAGTAAGCTCCATAGGACTAGTCGTATAGGTCAAGACTGAAGTAGATAAGATTATCAAGATAAGCCTTAGTATAGTAAAACCTGTCCTATAGATTCCTTCTTTGGTTACATTAAAGGGTCCTAGACTAAGTATCACTTCTCCTCTTGTGGTAAATAAATTAATAAGTCCTGTAATAATCATAATAAATACCAGAGGCTTTAGTGACCTTACTATGCTCTTTGGTGGAATCTTTGCTATATAGATCATGGCAAGGAGCAAGATTAAAAAGGGAATGTAGCCTATAAAGTTATCAACAAAAAATATAGTTATTATATATAAAAATACCCCAATAATCTTTACCCTTGGGTCAAGCCTATGGATAAAGGTATCGAAGGGTAGGTATTGTCCTATGCTAATATCTGCCATTATCTTCCCTCAAAACTCTTTTTAGCTCTTCTACTGCACTTGAAACTGTATAAATATCATCATTTACCCTTGGATTTTTCAACTTGTACTCCCTCATAAACTTAGTTATTTGAGGAACATCCAAGGAAATAGACTCCAAGTCCACCTTGGTAAAGGTATCATAGGTTGACCTATCGGAGAATACTTCTCCATCACTCATGACAATTACCCTGTCTACATACTCTGCCACATCCTCCATGGAGTGGGATACGAGGACTATAGAAAGCTCATCGTCTTCTTTGTAGAGAGATAAGATCTCATCAAAAATCTCGCTCCTACCTACTGGATCTAGTCCTGCTGTCAGTTCATCAAGGACTAAGACCTTGGGATTCATTGACAAGATTCCTGCAACAGCGGCCCTTCTTTGTTGGCCACCTGATAGCTCAAAGGGTGATAGGTCCTTGTAGGTTTCATAGTCAAGACCTACCTTTGCCATAGCCTTTCTAACAGCCTTGTCTACTTCATCTTCACTAAGGCCCATATTTTGGGGACCAAAAGCTATATCCTTTGCTACACTCTCCTCAAACAATTGGTGCTCAGGATATTGGAAGACAAGCCCTACCTTAAACCTTGCTTCTCTTCTTTTGTTTTTGTCCTTAGAATTAATTCCATCTATAATACAATCTCCCCCAGTAGGTATGATAAGTCCATTAAGAAGTTGAACTAAGGTAGATTTACCAGATCCAGTCTTACCAATAAGACCTATTACTTCATGGGAATTTATAGTAAGATTTATATCCTTTAGGGCATAGACCTCGTTGGGTAGACCCTGATTATAAATGTAATCAACGTTTTTTAATTCTATCTTCATAAGAGATCTAAAAACTCCTCTATGCTCAAAGGAAGGGGATCTATATAAAAGCCTTCTTTCTTAAGATTGTAGGCAACTTCGGTAACTTGTGGCACACTAAGACCCAATTCCTTCATAGTTTCTACTTGAGAGAAGACCTCTCTGGCATTGCCTTCTAGGGTCTTCTTTCCATCATTTAGTACAACAATCCTATCAGCTAGCACTGCTTCTTCCATATAGTGGGTTATGTAAATTATGGTCTTGTTATAGTCCTTGTTAAGTCTATTGACTAAGTTTATAACATCCCTACGACCTTCTGGATCTAGCATGGCTGTAGGCTCATCGAAAATAATATAGTCTGATAGCATGGCAATAACACCAGCTATGGAGACTCTTTGCTTTTGACCTCCTGATAGGGCTGATGGATCACGATCTTTATAATCATACATATTTACAAGCTTCAAAGAGCTATCTACCCTTTCACGAAGTTCGGGATTTTTGACCCTAAGATTTTCTGGACCAAAGGCAACTTCCTCTTCGACTGTAGTTGCTACCATTTGATTGTCAGGATTTTGAAAGACCATAGAACATTTTTCCCTAATATCCCATATCCTCTCTTCATCCTTGGTATTTAAATCATCTATCCATATATCTCCAGAACTTGGAAAAATTTGGCCATTCAAAAGCTTGCCTAAGGTGGATTTCCCTGAGCCATTATGGCCCAGGATTGCTACAAATTCACCCTTGTCTATTTGAAGGCTCAAGTTATCTAGGGCCTTTTTTTGCTCTTTTTGATCTTCCTCGTTTGTAGGATAGGTGTAGGTTAAATTCTCTATCTTTATCATTATCTTTCCTAATACATCATAGCCGGTGAATAGTTTGTAGATGATTCGTAGACTACAACCGGGGTCAAATTATCTGCTTTTTCAAAAATAAATCTAGCTGTTTCTGGAGGTAGGTTGATACATCCATGACTCCCATCGTAGTTATAGATATTACCACCGAAGTTAGATCCCCTCCATGGGGCATCGTGGAAGCCTTCGCCATCCCAACCTATTGGCATCCAGTAGTCAACAGGTGTTGCATATTCTTCACCCTCGAAGCCTACTCCCCTTAGAGTTGCATTGGTATTTTTCTCAAGAATTGCTCCAACACCGACATTAGTTTGCCAGTTATCTTGGGTAATTCCACTTACGAAAGGTGATTCCAAAATTACTTCTCCATCCCTGTAGAACCATAAGTGTTGACGGGATAGGTCAACTTCTATATAGGTATCTCCTATATCTGTTCCCTCATCAGTTCTTTCGTAACCAAATCTTTGATAAACTGGTTCGATATCGCCTGATTTTCTCTCATTGAATAATTTATAAACTTCGTCACTAGTTGCTGCTTGATCTAGGGTATAGCCATAAACTCCTGGGTTTACAACAATTTCCCCAATACCTGTAGCATTAAACTTACGCTCTGTTCCGTAGGTATCAGTTTGACTTGCTACATCTGCCACAAATTCTGAAACCTTATCATAGTTTAGGACAAATTTTGAACCCTCTTGGTCAACCATATTAACTAGCTCATCCCCATCTAGCTTTATATCAAAGCCATTGAAGTTAAAGCCAATATTCATGGCTTGGATTTTCTCTCCATCTGCTAGTAGGTTCTTGACTTCATCTGAGTCTGCCAAAAGACTTGGTGCTTTGTAGAATTCATCAGTAAGGACAATATCATCATGGTTTTCCAATATGGCTGACACTATAACATCCTTAACCTTATCATAGTCTAGCTCATCTCCCAAGACTTCTTCTTCTACTTGGAAGCTTCCACCCTTGTAAACAACCTTGGCATCTGACGGTTCTTTAACATTGGTGAAGAGAGCTGAATCCTTAATAATAGAGTCTAATTTTTCCTTATCATAACTTATATCATAGTCAAAATTTAACTTATCTGCCTTGGCATTTAATAAATATAAGGGCCAAGCTAGAGGATTTTGATCTATTGATGCTTGTTCAGGAATTCTTGCTTCATAATTTATATCTTTTGAATTAAGTAGTAAATTTTTCTCATTCCTACCTGAAATATTTATAGTAAAGTCTTCACCTACTTCTTCTAGGGCAGACTCTTTTGAGGCATAAGAAACATTTGTACCATTAATATAAGTGTTTGGTAGTGTTATAAAAGAGAATATAACACTTATTAGTAAATAAACAGCCAATATACCAACAAATATCCATATAATATTGCTAATCTTATTGTTTTTCTTATCCTTAGTAGTTATAATAAACCTCCTAACTTCTCTTTGGCCTTGGGCCAAAATATTGGTAATAGTCTACTTTCTCTCCACCATTATATAATTTTCTCCTCTTTGAGGCCTTTCTTTTAATTTTTTTCTCAAAAGTCTCATCAGCTGTTAAAAAATATAGTGACCGAGTTTTTTGATTCTTAAACTTATCAATAATCTTCTTATATATTCCATCAAGATCTAGCTCAGAGAGTCTAAGTCCATAGGGTAGGTTACTAATCATAATACCATAATCATCCTTAAGTGCTACTGATCCAAAGTCCCTTTTTATAAAGGATATGTCTTCTTCAACACCAGCATTTATAGCATTATTCTTGGCAAGTTCTATTGCCCTACCAGATATATCAGATCCTAGCAAATTAAGCTTAGTATCATAGTCTATGGCTTCTAGGGCGGCTACCTTGGCCTTTTTGTAGATATCCTTGTCCATAAAGATAAATTTTTGAAAGTCAAAGTCCCTATCAAGACCAGGGGCAATGTTTCTAGCCTTCCTGGCAGCTTCTATAAGGATAGTTCCTGACCCGCAAAAACCATCAAACAAAAACCTGTCCTTGTTATAAAAAGAAAGGTCAACTAGGGCTGCTGCAAGGTTCTCCCTCAAGGGAGCCTTTACACTATCTTCCCTATATCCCCTCTTATGAAGACCAGGGCCTGTTGTATCGATAGTAATTCTTGCTATATCTCTTTCAAGCATTATCTCGATACCGACCTTCTCAGCAGATTTGCTGAAAATATTCTTCCTGTAGGTCTTTTTCATAGACTCAATTATAGCCTTCTCACTAATAGATTGGATATCCCTTAATGAATATAGTTTAGACTTAAAAGACCTGGCATTTACGAGGAAGTTGCTATCTTCGCTCAAGAAATCTGGCCAAGGGATAGCTTTTACATTTTCAAAAAGCTCATCATAAGTTCTAGCTTTAAAAGAATCTATTAATAAATATACCCTATCTGCACACCTTAAACTCATATTTAATTTTGCTATATCTGATAAAATAGCTTCGATCTCGATCATTCCGTCATTGACTTTTATATTTTCATAGCCTAAATCAATAAGCTCTCTTTTGATTATGGCCTCAAGACCAAAACTACATGAGATTAAAATTTTTTCCATGCTTTTATTATAACTTTATTTTATAGTTTTTCCATTGTTTTTTAGAAAAAAAGAGACCTTCTGGGAATGAAGCACCCCAAAAAGTTAAACCCAAAACTAACTTAAGGATCTAAGCTTTTAAACTGCAAAATATAATACATAATTCAAAATTAATTTTGTCAATTAACAAAAATATATAATCTCTCACACAAGAGTATCATTTTAAAATTGGTTAATGCATATCAAAGCTTAGCTAATGAACTTAAAATCAATAATCTATCAATAATTTTGAGATGGTAAAATAATTTAGAAAAAAGTTAATTAAGTACTAAATCTAAAAAGAGTGGAAGACATTCAAAAATCTCAAAGTTACTTACAATTTCAAAAGATACTAAAAAATATTCATCAGTAAACTTAACTAATTTAGAGAACGATTCACTAAAGCAAGCAAAATAAAAAAATATAGAATTGTCTCAAATGATAATACATGATTAATGCAATTTCTGACATAATCTCAGTTTTAAGAAAGAAATACAAACTAAAAGACTTGTTAAATTATTGTAATCTTCTAAAATCTACACTATATATTTACAAAAACGCTTAAAGAGAGCAAATATAGATATGTATATATAAAGCTTATTTGAAATGTTAAAACAAGAGATATATAAGTGAGTAAATTACTATTCATACGAAAAACAAAATAAAGAATTGAAAAATATATTAAGTATTACAAGAAAAAAATAAAACGTAGGATACCTATCTGTAGAATATAGAAAAAGACGGAACATAAAAACTCCCACCCTATAGCTAATAGCTAGGAGAAATAAACACTAGAGCTAGAGATATTTCCAACTCTAGTGTAGAAACAACTTTATGAGGTCAACTCAAAATTATTCTTCAAAAAATTCATACATGATTTTAAATACCTCTTGTCTTATATTTTCATCTGTAAAATCATGGTTGGTATCAGAAATTTCTACATACTTAGCATTAGGGTAAGACTCAGTAAGCTTGACATTGGAATCTCTAAAGACTAGCTCATCCCTATCTCCTCTTATAATTAGAACCTCGCCATCGTATTTTGACGCTTCCTTGTAGATGTCTTTTTTTAGGAAGTCTTCCAAGAATTTCTTGTTAAGTCTAAGTCCACCTATATCCATATCCTCAACATCTTTTACAAGGTCATCAAAGCTTAAATCTTTTACATCTTCATTAGCTTCGCTTTGGATTTTGTCCTTGTAGATGGACTCAAACATTACCTTTAGGTAGTCCTTGTTATTCATATCGCTAGCTGGAGCTAGGAGACAAATTTTATAAGGCTTTACCTTGTGGGCCACAAGACTTGCTATAACTCCACCTAGGGAATGACCCATTAGGTAGATTCTTTCCTTGTCTACAAAGGATTGAATTTTGACAAAGTTGTAGATTAGTAGGGCTTCCTCTTCTTCTCTGGATACTGTCATATCATAAAAGCTTCCGTCTGATTCATTCGTTCCCGAGAAGTCAAACCTTACTACAACATAGCCCCTATCTGTGAGGTATCTTGCATTAGTCGTCCTAAAGAAGGTATTGCCATTCCTATCCCCACCAAAGCCATGGTAGAAGATAGCTGTTGGGTATTTCTTGTCCTTTACAAAGTCATCAGGGGTATTTATCACACCCCTTAGGATCGTTTGATCTTTTTTACTTAATTCTTTGTAAATATATTTCATTTTATAACTCGTTTAATATTCTCGCCATCTCAACTCCAGAAGCAGATGCTTGAGATAGGCTGTGAGTAACACCTGATCCGTCTCCCAGGCAATACAACCTGTCTTTTGATGTTTCAAATTTCTCGTCGACATCCACGACTGAATTATAGAACTTTACTTCTATACCATACAGCAAGGTATCGTCATTTGCCATGCCAGGAGCAATTTTATCCAACTGGTAGATCATTTCTATTATATCGTCCAGTTGCCTCTTTGGCATGACCAATGAAAGATCTCCCGCCGTTGCATTAAGGGTCGGTTTGGTGAAGGATTTTTTCATTCTTCTTTCTGATGACCTACGACCCTTTATCAAGTCTCCGAACCTTTGCATCAAAACTCCACCTCCTAGCATATTGGAAAGTTTGGCTATAGATTCCCCATATTCATTTGAGTTTTTAAAAGGTTCTGTAAATCTATTGGTTACCAAGAGGGCGAAGTTAGTATTTTCGCTTTGAAGCTTTGGATCTGTAAATGAATGACCATTTACTGTCAATATTCCATTGGTATTTTCAGTTACAACTTGGCCATAAGGATTCATACAGAAGGTCCTTACAACATCATTGTATTGCTTGGTTTGATACATTATTTTTGCCTCATAGACTTCATCTGTTATATGCTTGAAGACTTCTGCAGGTACTTCTACACGAACTCCTATATCGACCCTGTTAGACCTTAGGCCCACATCAAATTTATTGCATATATCTGCTATCCACTTGGAGCCTGACCTTCCTGCAGCAAGGACTAGGTGTTTTGCACTATAGACTTCCTTATCTGTAGATATTAGGTAATGATCATCCTCATAGTTTACATCGTTAACTAGGGTACTGAAAGAGAAGTCTATAGTATCCTTTACATAGTCAAAGATTTTTTGGAGGATTAGTTTGTTCCTATCGGTTCCGAAATGACGGACCTTGGCATCTAAGAGGTGGAGGTCATACCTTAGGCACTTGGTCTTTAGGTCATTCTTGTCAGTTGAATAAAGCTCCAGGTCATCTCCCCCATCAAATTCCATTAGGACATCATCAACATATTCCATAAGCTCCATTGCCTTATCTTCGCCTATGTATTCGTGGAGGTCTCCTCCAAAATTAGTTGTTATATTATATTTACCGTCAGATAGTGTACCTGCTCCACCAAAGCCATACATGATATTACATGGCTTACAACCTATACAGTGGTCAACCTTGCCTGTAGATATTGGGCAAAGTCTATTTTCTACCTTCCTTCCGGCATCCAAGATAAGGACTTTCCTATCTGTTTTTAGTTTTGTAAGTTCATAGGCCAAAAAAGCACCGCTTGCTCCTGCTCCTACTACTACAATGTCATAATCTTTCATCAAAAACGCTCCTTTACAAAATTAACCTATTATATTATACAAGTTATATGTTTATAATGAAACTATTATTTAAAATTTAACAATCTTGTGCTAAAATATATGTAATCTACAAAAAGGAGTTATTATGAAAAAAGCATTTAAAAAGGCATTCCCTTATACAATTCCTGTTATAATAGGCTATATTTTTCTAGGCTTCGCCTTTGGAATTATGGTAAGTCAACAAGGGTTTAAAGCCATATTGGCTCCTATTATATCACTTACAGTTTATGCTGGAAGCATGCAGTTTGTTCTTATACCTTTATTAAAATCAAATATAAGCCTGGCGGCCGTTGCTCTTTTGACCCTATCTGTTAATTTTAGAATGATGTTTTACGGCTTATCTCTTATCAAGGAATATAAAAACTCAAGATCCAAATTTTTATTTATTATGACCTTATCAGACGAAACTTTCGCCCTCGATACTTCAATTAAGCCTCCTAGCGATGTAAACAAAAGTGACTTTTATATGGCTATAGGCCTTATAAATTATTTAGTTCGGGCCTTGGCTTCATACCTTGGTGCCTTGCTGGGCAATATGATAAGTTTTAGCACTGAAGGGCTGGATTTTGTACTTACAGCTTTATTTTTAGTTTTGTTGGTAGAACAATTTTTTTCAACCAATAATCATAGACCGCTTTTTATAGGTTTGTCTATTTCAACTTTGGCTCTTATTATTTTCGGCAAAGATAATTTTATGATCCCTGCCCTACTTTTGATTGTTCTATCACTTATAGGATTCAGAGGAAAGGTGGAGGATTATAATGAATAAAATAGTAGGAATAGTAGCCGTAGCAACTATAGTAACTTTTCTTATTAGATCGGTACCATTTTTGTTTTTTAGGAAAAAGGACTTACCAGATCTTATAATCTATTTCGGTAGATATTTACCATTTGCTCTTATGCCTTTATTGGTGGTTTTTGCTTTAAAAGAAGTAAATCCTTTTGTCTACCCCTACGGATTACCTGAACTTATAGCGAGTCTACTGGTCATTATTCTTCATTTTAAATTTAAAAAACTTGCTCTCAGTATTGGCTTTGGCACTTTGGCCTACATGTTTCTTGTTCAAATAGCCTTTGCATAAATAAGAGGTAAAATTAAATAAAATACAAAGGAGAAAAGAATAATGAACAAAGAATTAACAATATCAAGCAATAAAGCTGTTTTAAACTTTTCCAAGGCCTTTTTTTCAAGCTCTGAAGAGCTATTGAGATCTGAAGGATTTTATGAAGTTCTAAGCTCTTTTGTCAGATTCCACAAGGAAGGCAATACCAGAGTTTACTCTTACCTAGAAAAATTTTTTATATCATCTGATATAGATAAACTTGCTTCAGAACTCAGGGATATAATCAAGATCCTCACAGTAATGAGCCTAGATGAGGCTAGTGATAAGATTAATAAATATTACAAACTTAATGAGCAAAGAGATAATTTATTGAGGGTCGTAGAAGATATTTACAACTACTGGAGAAAGCTCGAGAGATATTCTATAATCGAGAAGTCTTCATCAGAAGCAGGACTCGAAGTCCAAAACTTTTTGGAAGCTAATATCAAGCTCAAGGAACTAATCCTAGATATCTATAGGAAAATCCAAGTTTCTATAAGTGGATTTTCTCCAAAGGTCTTTAGGCAAGTGCCTGCTGGGGCAAATGCCTCAGTTGTAATTAGAAAATCTAAAATAGCATATCCAGACTACCTTGACTTCCTAAACAATATCCCTTTTATAACCAAGGTTATGATTGAAACTCCTTATATAACTTACACCAAATCCAATAAAAGGGATGGATTTTTCAAAGAAGTTTATGAGAATCCACTTACAGACTTGGAAATAAACCCAGACGAATTCCTCTGCTACCCAGCTAAGGTCGCTGATAATTTAGTCTATGTTTACTTCCACATAGACTACATGACCCATGGCATTTCAGCATCAAACCTCTTTGAACTAGCCGATGAAGAAGAAGTTCTAAATAATAAGCCTGATGCCATTTATATCTTTGGAGTAAAAGATGATAATGATAGAGATGTCTTCTATGAAGATAAGAAAAACAACCTACTAATCGGTTATTGTAACTATGCTGAGAAAAAAGATTACTTCGGCTACCTAAAAAAAATGTGTCTAACCTTAAACAACATAATCTCAATGAAGAAGGGATACCTACCTATCCACGGAGCTGGAGTAAATGTAGTTCTCCACAACGGAAAGAGCGCCAATATAGTAATCTTAGGTGATAGTGGAGCTGGTAAGAGCGAATCCATAGAAGCCTTTAGAACTCTTGCCAAAGAATATATTAGATATATGACTATAATCTTTGATGATATGGGCTCCTTTAGGATAGAAGACGGAGAGGTAAAGGCATATGGAAGCGAAACTGGTGCCTTTGTTAGACTTGATGACCTAGATAGTGGCTATGCCTTTAAGCAAATAGATAGGTCAATCTTTATGAACCCTGACAAGATAAATGCAAGACTCATAATGCCAGTCGCAAGCTACGATGATATAATGGAAGGCTACAAAGTAGACTTCTTCCTATATGCTAACAACTACGACAAACTAGATGATAATGAGAAATCCATAAGGTTTTTTGATGATAAGGACCAAGCTATCCAAGTTTTCAAGGATGGGGCAAGGCTTGCCAAAGGAACTACCACCGAAGAAGGCCTTGTTAAATCCTACTTTGCAAATCCATTCGGACCTTACCAAAGACAAGAGAAATGTGATGAGCTAATTGAAAAATACTTTACAAGGCTCTTTGCCAATAATATCAAAGTAGGTACAATCAGAACCCAACTAGGTATAGAAGGAATGGAAAATGATGGCCCATTAAAATCCGCTAGAGAACTATTCGAAATAATAAAAGAACTTTAAATTTATCCCAGGTTAGTCCCTGGGATTTTTCTTGTAAAAACTACCTGTACTATAAAATTTTCTCAAAAATTCCAAATGACTTGGTAAAATTTGTCAATCGTAGTGGTATCAAAAATCAAGTACGTCCATTTGAAAAAATTATGAAAATGTTTTATAATTAAATTATACAAGAAAACTAAAAGGAGGTTTTTATGGTATTATTTTTTATAGGACTCGTCATCCTCTTTGCCGGTGGATTTTTCTACTCAAAGGTTGTCGAAAAACAATTCGGACCTGATGATAGACCTACCCCAGCAGTTAAAAAAGCAGACGGTATTGATTATGTTACAATGAGTAAGAACAAAAACTGGCTTATTAACTTACTTAATATTGCAGGTACTGGACCAATACTCGGACCTATCCAAGGTATTTTATTTGGCCCAATTGCCTTCCTAGCTATTCCTATAGGATGTGTATTCGCTGGTGCAGTTCACGATTATTTTACAGGAATGATCTCCATGAGAAATGGCGGTAGCCAAGTTCCAAAGCTTGTCGGTAAATACTTAGGAACAAATACTAGAAGAGTTTACAATATAATCATTGCAATTTTATTACTACTTACTGGTACAGTATTTGTTTACACCCCTGGGGATTTGATAGCTAACGATATCCTTGGACTTGATCCAAACTCAAACATTATTTGGATAATCTACGCTGTAATCTTCGTTTATTACATCCTTTCAACAGTTCTTCCAATTGATAAAGTTATAGGAAAGATTTATCCTATTTTTGGTGCCTTTCTCCTTATTTCATCATTCGGAGTATTTATAGGCATCCTATTCAAGGGGCTTCCTCACCTACAATTTGAAGGATACGGTCTCCTATATGACCACCCAACAGGACAAAATTTCATCCCATCATTCTTCATAACTGTAGCTTGTGGTATCCTATCAGGCTTCCACGGTTCCCAAGTAACACTAGTATCTAGAACAGTTGCTGATGAAAGAGAAGGTATTTCTACTTTCTATTCAACAATGATTACTGAAGGATTCATAGCTATGGTCTGGGCTGCTGGAGCAATAGTTCTATTCTCAACAGGAGCTGCTGCCCTAGACACACCAGGAACCTTAATGGTAGGACAAATTTCTAAAAACTTCATGGGTAAAATTGGTGGATATCTCGCAATAATCGGTGTAATCGTACTTCCTATAACTAGTGGAGATACATCATTTAGGTCCCTAAGACTTATAGTTGCAGAAGAGCTAAACATCGACCAAACAAATTCTAAGAAGAGAGCAATTGTTGCTGCAGTCCTATTTATCCCAGCTATTGCTATCCTATACTTTGCAAAATCTAACCCTAACGGATTTAACATCCTATGGAGATACTTCGGATTTACAAACCAACTAGTAGCAATCTTTGCCCTAGGTGTAGCAACAAGCTACCTAATCACAAAGAAGAAACTATATCTAATGACCCTTATCCCAGGAATCTTCTACTCATTCATAGTAGCTGCCTTCATAAGCTCAGCAGATATAGGATTTAAACTAAGCACAACAGCAGGTTATGTAATAGGTGCAATATTTGCTATCCTCTATGCAATATTTGTAGTACAAGTATCTAAAAAGAGAAAGACAAAAATTGACAAGATAGTCCTTGAGTAATAATTTATAAAGTTAAAGCAGCCTTAAGGCTGCTTTTTTTCCCACAAAAAAGCACAGGAGACTCTATCCTGTGCAATGATATTATTTTATTTTCTTTAGTAGTTCTACCAAGAATTTGTAGTTTCCTTGTACGGATTCTATGTTTACTTTTTCTTCTGGGCTGTGAGCGCCTTGGATTTCTGGACCGAAGGAAATCATTCCTACATGTGGGATTTCTTTTTTGAATAGTCCACATTCTAGACCACCATGGGTAGTTGATACTTCCATGTTATTTCCTCTTACTTCTTTCCAAGTTTCTGTAGCAAGGTCGATTAGGTCTGTTTCTTCTCTTTGCCATCCTGAATATTCTCCCTTTACTTCATAGGTTCCACCAAATCTGCTTACGATTTCTTTGTCAATCTCTGCCCTATCAAATTTGGCTGAGTCTACTTCTGATCTTATCATGATGTTATACATCACTTCATCTTCTCTATTTTCTAGAATTCCTAGGTTAGATGAAGTTACTATGTTGTTTTGGTATTTTTTGTATAGACCATCTGGCATTACGTAGAGTGAAGAGATTATTTTCTCTGATGTTTCCTTATTGATTACTTGTCCATCAAAGCTTGCTTTTCTTACTTCGATTGTGCCATTTGGATCTGTATCCTTGTATTCATTTAGGATGTCTGCTATTTCTTCTTTTATTGTCTTTATAGCTTGGTCTCTATCTTCTACTGCTGCTATAACATTGGCTGTTGTAGGGATGGCATTTCTCTTAACGCCACCCTTTATATCAGCTATTTGAACATTGCCTAGCTTGTGGAGGAGTCTTGCTAATATTTTGATAGCGTTTAGTCTAAATTTATCGATTTCCATTCCAGAGTGACCACCCAAGAATCCCTTGAGGTCAATTTCTATAAAGTCGCCTTGGGCTTGTTCATATTCCTTGGCAAAGCTTACTTCTAGGTCAAGCCCACCTGCACAGCCTATGGTTAGGATGCCTTCTTCTTCTGAATCGATGTTTATTAGGTACTTGGCATCTAATTGGGATAGGTCTAGGGCATTGGCTCCTAGCATAGATGTTTCTTCTGCTGTTGTAATTACTGCTTCAATAGGGCCGTGTTCAAGTTCATCATTATCAAGGATGGCCATTATGAAGGCAACACCTATTCCATCATCAGCTCCAAGGGTTGTTCCATTGGCTGTTAGGTAATCTCCTTCTACTAGTAGCTCTATTGGATCTTTTTCAAAGTCATGCTCGCTATCATCAACCTTAACTGCTACCATATCCATGTGGCCTTGGAGGGCAACTGTTGGCCTATCTTCGTAGCCCTTGCTAGCAGGCTTTTTGATAACAACGTTTAGAGCTTCGTCTTGGTTTACTTCTAAGTTTCTATCTTTAGCAAATTTTACTAAAAAATCTGAAATTCCTTTTTCATTTCCTGATTCTCTAGGTATTTGACTAATGTCATAAAAGTAAGAAAATACTTCTTTAGGTTCTAAGTTTTTAATTTCCATAATTCCTCCTAATACTTCTATTATACCCATTTATAATATTATTTTTACTATCGATTTCTTCATCTAATTTTTCGTAATAATCTCTCAAATTCCTGGCATTTCGGTACTTGGTCCCATCCATTAGCTTGGAATTGGCATTCATGCCAAGTCCTATAACATTTTCAAGCTCGTCATTGATTATCATATTGTATCTTTGAGGGGTGTCGTTTCTATGGTAACCAATGTTTTCGAGGTTGCTGATAATGTTTTTTTGCCTGTAGAGATAGTAGGGCTTGTAGGCCTGACTCTTAGTAAAGTTCTCTATGGCTAGGCTTATTACTTTAGCATTTAGGGATTTTGACTTCTGAGACCTTTCAAAGTACTTGCTACCTACCTTAATACTTAGGGTATGGAAAGTAAGGTTGTGGGGTTTTAGCCTTGTTAGGATTTCAAAATTCTTCTTAAAGAGTTCGCTATCCTCTCCTACTAACCCTACTATAAAGTCAGTATTTATTATAAAGCCAAGGTCAGATGCCTTTTCATAGATTTTTAGGAAATGGTCTAAGTTGTAAGGCCTACCTGCCATTTTTGCAATGTCAGTATTAAAGCTCTGAGGGTTTAGGGATATCCTTTGAACTCCAGATTCTTTTAAGATCTTTAGCTTTTTACTATCCAAGGTATCTTCCCTCCCTGCTTCGAAGGTAAATTCCTTGTAGGTAAAGCGTTTATTGACAGCATCCAATAGCCTTGATAGATCGTTGGCCTTGAGGTAGGAGGGAGTCCCTCCACCTATATAGATGGCATCAAGGTCTCTTGGTAGGTCTATATTTTTCATCTCATAGATTAGCTTATCGATGTATTCTCCCTTGTCATGGTTAGTTCCTACTAGGGTTGGATATGAGCAATAATCGCACCTTGTTGGGCAAAAGGGGATGTTGATATAGATAGAAAAATCTTCACTATTGAAGGCTAACTTTTCTTGCTCTTCCCTTACTTCACCTAGTAATTTAAGCTTCCTATCACTTAGCCTATACTTTTCTTTTATCTCTCCTAGGTTCATTTGTTTTAGGAGCTTTGATGGCTTGGATCCAGTGAGGCAACCCCATGGGGACTCATAGCCTGTTAGATTAACCAGAAGGTCATAGAGATCTCTCTTAAGGTCTTTATCATAAGGAATATCCTTGCCCCCATAAGTAATCATGTCATCTAGGATTCTAAGGTCAGCCTCCTCGTCATAAATTATCTCCTCGTGGTCAAAAAATATATTTAAAATATCATAGACTTTTTTCTGATTTTTTCTATCTGCTACATAAAATTTCATAAGAATATTATACCAATAAAAAAAGACCCCTGGCAAAGGGCCTAGGTCTCTTGGGAAAGACTTGAGAGAGGAAGGCGATAAGAATAGGGCTTGCCTCCTTGAGCCGGCGGGGCCTCCACGAGCTGGCGGGGCTAGTCTCCTCGAGCCGACGGGCTGGTCTCCTCGAGCCGACGGGCTGGTCTCCTCGAGCCGACGGGCTGGTCTCCTCGAGCCGACGGGCTGGTCTCCTCCAACAATTCCCAATTTCCCAAGGCTCTTTTCTTTTGCTTGGGCTTTTAGTTTTTAATTTTTTTCAAGAATTCGTAGGCCCAGTTTCTGTCTATCATTTGGCCTTCGGTTTCTTTGAAGTATTTTTCGTATTGTTTAAGAACCTTATCGTAGATTTCTTTTATGAATCTAAGTTTCATAACCCTACCGTCTTTGCTTATGATTTTGAAGTTACCGTCATCTTCGTAGGTAAAGCTTGCCACATCATCATAGGCTAGGTCAAATTGGTCTGATTCTAATATGATGTATTTCATTAGTTCGATTGCCTTATCAGATAAGAACGATTCAAAGATTATTATCTTTTCCTTAACTTCTGTCAGACTCTTGGACATCCTTATTACAAAGTTATCAGCCTCATCCTTCCTCTTTTTATCTAGAAGCTTTAGGGATGATAGGAAGGCTAGTCTATATTGGAGGTCGACAAATTTCGGATCATTTATTATCATGAATTTGATATCATCATCAGTATAGGCAAATGTATAGTTAGCCCTGAAGGTATGTCCACAAGAAGGACAAGTAACCCTCGCAAAACTCTCTTCTAGGATATCCCTTCTCTCATCTCCCTGTGCAAAGACTGCAGTATTTAGTTCATCCTCAAAATTATCTCCACACTGTGGACATCTTAGTTTGAATTTATTTAATCTTTTTTCCATAACAACCTCTTTTCTCTAATAAGTAAAACCTTATTAATCAAATTTAATTGACTTAAGTAGTGGTATAGCCAGAATACTAGCTAAGATTACAGAAATTGTCGCATTTATTAGGCTAACTCCGAGCTTTGGTATGAGCTCAGCCATGGTTGCTTCCATTGTAAAGCCCAGGATAAATTTATTCTTGATAAATGTTTGGACCATGTAGAGTACAACGTATGTAAGTTGGCCACAAATATTTGCAAGAACTAGCCTTTGCTTGCTGAAGGCCTTCTTGTCCCTAGCAAAAATAAGACCGGCTACAAAGCCCATAGCAAACTTAGTTACAAAGGTTATAGGTGCTGATGTAAAATATACTGGATCAAAAAGGTCAAAAAGGGCTGATCCTATTCCTCCAGAAAGACCGCCAGCTAGTGGTCCCAAAAGTATTCCAGCTAACAAGCAAAATACATTTCCTAAATGAAACCTAGTTTGTCCAAAGGGTGTCATAATAGGTATTTGGAAAAACCTTGAAAATATATAAACTAGGGCAATAAATAAAGCCACAAAAATCATTTTTCTTGTATCAAAAGTTTTCTTCATAATTCCTCCTATCATTTGTAATTTACTATACCCCAAATATTGATAATTTTAAATTTATTAACTGGTAGATATAAATAAATATGAATTCATTGTATAACTAAATTTTATATATCTATTTTAGATAGTTAAAGATAAATACTTCCACAAATTATAAATGGATTTTTAAGCTTATAAAACAAAATACCGAAGTTTACATCAAGTAGGCCTCGGTATTAATCAACGTTTAATAAATGAAACTATTCAGCTTTATTATTTTTATATATCTTTTTTTCTCTGTATTTAAAGCCTATACCATTTACAAATATAGCTGTAAATACTCCTATAAGAGTATCTATAACCCTACTTAAGGCAAAAAACAAAGGAGATTTATCATCAGCGTGATTAATAGTTACCGATAAGAAAACTACACTTGCAATTGCTATTGCCCCATTTAATTTAAATGAAGCCAATAACCATATAAGGACAGTGACAAATATCGATAGGAGAACTAAATTAAGAAACTCATTTGTTATTATTTCATCTAAAAGAAGCAGATAAATTAGGCCGAAAATTCCTCCTATAAGTGTACCTTTAACCCTATTTATTCCCTTGGTGTATGTGCTCATTACGTCTGTTTCCATACAAATAACAGCTGCTATTCCAGAATAAAATGACAAGCCATCTCCGGGTCTTAACCTTGATAAAAGCATAGATATAAAAAGGGCTATTCCTGTCTTTATAATTCTAAGCCCCGGTTTTTTGACTATCATAACTTCGCCCTTACATAAGTGAGAAAGCTCTCCTCATTTACCCTATTTACCAAGTAATTTTTCTTCCTACTTGTACTTCTAAGGAGTCTACCTCTATCTTCTTCTTTGTCTACCTTAAGGCCAGCCTCATCAAAGATAAAAGCCTCTGGGCTTTCCATAAGGTAAAGGAGGAGGGAGGCCCTAACGAGGCTCTTATCCTTATCAAGTTCTTCTATTGTTTTGATAATCTCATCATCCCCAACTTCTCCATCAATGGCCTTTGAAATATCTATCCCTTCTCCTATTTCTTGGGGTAGGATAAATAAATCAATCGAAGTATTCAAAATAATGTCTATGGCCTCGGGATCCTTCCTAAAGTTCTCCTCTATATCCCTAATAGAACCCCCACTTATAAAGATATGGGAAATATAATCTTCCAAATCTTCGTGTTTTTGGAGGGCCTTGGCTATGTTTGTAAGTGGACCTGTTGTAAGGATATCCAAGGCTCCACAGTCAGAAGCTATCTCATAGAGGCCATCTTCTACAGGGATATCCTCCAGGTAGTCCTTCCTTGCCTCAAAAAAGACCCTATCATCCTTATCTGTCAAAGATTTTCCATTGATGCTCTCATAATTGCCAGCTATTATTGGCAAAAATAAGTCATACTTCTCATTAAGGCCCAGGATATTCTCCCCTGCTGCCTTGGCACTCATCTTAGATCCAACAGTAGATATCCCAACAATTTCAAAAGAAAATGACCTAAAGGCCATATCAAGCATAAGTGCCTCATCATAAGAAAAATTTGTATCTATATAAATAAATGGTTTTTCCTTTTCCATACTACCTCCCTTTTCTGAGCCTTATTATACTAAAAAAACAGCTTTTTTCAAAGCTGCTTATAATTATATTTATATGTCCATAAAACCCCTTGAGTATCTTTTCTTTGCCAAAAGGTAGAATAGCAAGGCTATTATGATATTTAGTAAGACTGGTAGGCCTATTGCAAGATAAGGCATATTCCCTTCGGATATTACCATTATGAATACTCCTATACCCACATTTAAAAATACGAATAAGAGGCTTAGTAGGTAGTAGCCAAAGACCCTAAAGCCACCATTGTTCATAAGGTCTTTTGGATTAGTCCAAGTTACATTGATTCCTATAGTAGAGAGGAAGACTCCTATTATATTAGAAATGAAGGCTCCCAAGTATAGGCCTACAAAGCCTGCTAGTATATTCACTAGGCTAAATTTCAGAACTAAACCTACAACCACAGCAAAAACGAGGTTTATCCCAGTAGATATTAGACTTGCTGAAGTTAGCCTTGCTAGCATATGGCTATGGGGATCGATTGGTAGGGTTTGGATTAGATAGAAGCTCTTTCCCTCGCGAGATAGAGCATTTTGGGCGATACCTCCATTGCTCCAAATCAAAAATCCTATAAAGTATCCACCTGCAAGGATTACCCACTTGCTATAAGGAGCAGCCATATCAATATCTTCAATCATATTTCTACCAGATGATATGCATATTATGCCAAAGATTAGAGCCATTAATATTGGTGAATAGAGGAACATTACCTCATTCATTAAAACCTTGAGGTCTCTTTTAACTAGGGCCTTAAACTGGCTTGATTGACTTAGGCTAACATTTTTTATCCCTTCGCTAGACTTCTTAGCTTCTTTCTCATCCTTAACTGCCTTGCCAAAGACTGACCTATAATAATTGTTTTGAGCTAGCTTATAGGATAAGGCCAAGAGTCCCCCACTTAAACAATAGAGGATAATGCTTGATATAAGCCTGCTTCCTATTGGGCCTGTTATAGATAAACCAAAAAGCTTAGCATTAAAGAATATGTTTGATACAAAGCTTCTCTCGACAAAGACATCAGAAAAGACCTTCGAAAAATTGACATCTGATTGATTTTGAGAAAAAGCGAAGTAATATATAACTCCCAATATTACAAACATGACACCAAAGCCAATGTTTTTAAATAACTTCTTGTGGGAGTTTACATTAGAAAACCTCTTAACTAGCATTATCAACAAGCTCACAAGTGTATAGGGTATGATAACCATAGGAAAGAAGTTTACAAGTCCTAGGACTAAACTTAGGAAATCAAAGCCTGCTAGCCTAGCATAGATTGTATAAACTAGGATAAAGAAGATGTAATAATCCACAAAGGACATACAGCCTCCGAGGATCTTTCCAACAAAAAGTTCTTCTTCCTTTATTGGTAGGGTTTGGTAGTTTGATATGGCCTTCTCTGAAAATATACCAGCCATAATATTTGCTATGTATATACTAAATATCATAATAGTAACCATCATAGCAAATATTGTAAAGTACATATAGTCAAGACCCATTTCAACAAAGACTTTAACCGATACCATAGACATAAGCAAAAATAGATATCCCAAGCTTAGATAGGTAAAGATAAGAACGAGTAACCTAGCCAGGTAGTTTTTAGGCATACCTGGAGCTCTCTTCGATGGGTAGTATGGGAAAAATTGCTCCTTTAGAGCATATTTACTTATCAAAAAAATATTATTCATCTGTAAGCTCCAAGAATATTTCTTCTAGTGATCCTTCTCTATTAGCCTTGAGCTTTATTTCTTCAAAAGTTCCTATGGCTATAATCTTACCCTTGTTGATGATAGCTATCCTATCACATAATTCTTGAGCGACTTCCATGACATGAGTTGAGAAGAAGACCAACTTCCCATCAGCTGCCCTTTGTCTTAGGATTTGCTTGAGGTTGTAGGCAGACTTGGCATCAAGGCCTACCATAGGCTCATCCAAAATCAAGACCTCTGGCTCATTAACCAAGGCTCCGATTATGGCAAGTCTTTGGGCCATACCATGGGAATAGTTTGAAATTTGATCATTCATAGCAGATCTTATATCGAAGTAGTCTAGGTAATGCTCTACTCTTTCCTTACGGGTTTTACTATCTACCCCGTACACATCAGCTATAAAGTTTATGTATTCATTTCCACTATAATTTTCAAATAGGTCTGGATTATCTGGTACATAAGAAAAAAGGCTCTTATATTTCTTAGCATCATCCTCTAGAGACATACCATTTATAGCAATTTCTCCTTCTGATTTTGAGTTAATTCCTACAATACTCTTTATGGTTGTGGATTTTCCTGCCCCGTTGGGCCCCAAAAAGCCAAAGATTTCTCCATTATTGGCTGTAAAACTTATGTCATCTACAGCTTTTTTCCCATTATTATAGATTTTAGTAAAATTTTTAACCTCTAACATCAAGCACCTCCTTTAATGCCAAAAGTGATTATTATAATTTAATATTACCACAATTGTTTATATTTTAATATCTTATTAAATATTATATATATTTGATAATATCATTATACCCCTCACTTTAGTAAATAAGCAAATTAAAGGCTAATAAATATTCCCTCAAAAAAAGACCTATAAAAGGTCTTACTTGCCAATTTTTTCTTCCCTACCATAGTAGAAAAGGTATTGCTGAGCATAGCCAGCTAGGTCCTTAAAATAAGCCCTGGCATAGGACTCTACTTCTTTTTTGGGAACTTCTTTTTTGATAAAGAGGGTCTCCATTACCCTTTTGATCCACACGTCCACTGGGAAGGTCTCCCTCCTATGGAAGGCAAAGAGCAAGATGCAATCAGCTACCTTGGGTCCTACTCCTGGAAGCTCTATTAGTTTCTTACGAATCTCAAGGGTTGATAGACTATCCCAATCAAAGTCCAAGGCCCCATCATAGATCATTTGGCTCGCCTCAACTATCCTCTTATCCCTAAAGCCAACCCTAGCATATTCTCTAAGGTCTTCTGCTCTTACATCCTTTAAGACATCTGGACTTGGGAAGGAATAGTAGGGCCTACCCATAAAGTCGCCTATATATCTCCCATACCTCTCAGAAATAATCCTTACTGCCTTTTTTATTCTTGGAATTTGATTGTTGGCTGATATTATAAAGGAAATAACAGTTTCAAATAATTCTTGGTTTAGGATTCTAATGCCATAACCGTAGTCGGTGGCTTTTTTGAGGGTTGTATCTATTGATACTTCCTTTTTGATTTTCTTATAGTCCACACCCAGGTCAAAGTAGTCATAAAATATCTCATAAAAAGTTTCTCTATCCACATTCCTAATTAGGACATGGTCTTCTTTTTCTAGTAGATTTATAATCTTTCCCAAGAAAACTGCCGTATAGGATCCATCTTCTTCAACATTAAAATTAAAGCACTGTCCGCATTCAAAAATATGACTCGGCTTAAAAGAGTCCTCCCTAAGCTCAAGACCTAGAGGAGTCTCCCTCAAATCCAAGTCACCTTTTACCTTATTAATAAACCTATCCACTAGTTAACCCTCACTGCTTGAACGGCAAGTCTTTGATCCCAATAGTCATACTCGCAAGTTGATAGGGTTATAATCTTATCATCGGCACTAAATTCCTTAGACATATCCAAGGAAACTTCGCTATTTGACTTTAGGGCATTAAAATAATCAATCTTCTCAGAATCGTAGGCAAAATCTAGACTCCTGTAGTCATAGTCTGAAGGAATACCGTAAGCTGAGAAGACCTCATATTCCATTAGTCCTTCTTCTGTTGTTATATATATTGTCCTATGATTTTCTGCATATTCTTGGTCCCTATAGTTTTCTAGGGATGTAAACATTGTATCTAGCTCCAAGTGGTGGCCATAGATTACTGTGTTATCATCAGAAAAATCAATCTCGTTGTTTGTATCCATAAATATAGATCCAGCAAGGTCATATTCCTTATTTAGTCCCCTTCTTAGATAAAAATCATTATCTACGGCATGGAGAATAGGATATTTGATCTTAGTGCCAGGTATCTCAATAATACCAACTACATCAGAGTTTTCTTCCTTAAACTTCTCTAGAAGATAGAGGTTTTGATTCTCAAGCTTCTCAAATTCGCTCTCTCCTTCTTCGTCAGCCTTGGCTACTGTCGAATGTTCATTTTGACTTTCCTCTATAAGACCTTGTATATGCTTGTTATTTTGTATATTTGTCCAATAGTCATAGCCCCTCTTACCTAAAATTGCAAGGCAGACAACAATTACTATAACTAAGAAAAATCTTATTACAGATATAACTTTACCTTTCATAAAGCCTCCTTCATGTAAACTTTATCATGCTTTAAAAATTTAACTCTTATTAGTATAATATACCTTAAGAGAACAATTTTAAAAGTAAAATATGGAATTTATCTCTAATTAAAGATGATTTTTTGCCCCAGATTTAGTTAATAAAAGGAATGGAAATGATTAAGTTAATAGCATCAGATGTTGATGAAACCCTAGTAGATAGCCAGAAAAATGTCCCTAGTCGTAATGTAGCCGCTATTAAAAAGGCCCAAGAGCTTGGAATAATAGTTATCCTTGCCACTGGAAGAGGTACCTACGAGCTTTTTGATATACCAGAAAAGGCTGGACTTCAATTTGAGAACCGCTACGCTATTTGCTGTAACGGAGCCGTAATTATGAACCTCCAAACTAAAGAGATAGTGGAGTCGTTAGGGCTAAAATATGACTACGCTAAGACAATCCTAGACTTTGCAGCCTTTAACGAGTTGACCTGTTATATCTACACAATCGATAACAAATACGCTATAAACCTTGATAAGGATAGCTTCGCAGAAAATCAAATCAATCCCCTTAAGGATACCAATATAGAATTTCTAAGAGACGATATAATTCTCAAGGTAATAATCAAAAGCAGAGATATGAACTTCCTCCAAGGACTTGAAATAGATATAGCCTACCTCACTAACTACGACCTAGAAATATCCTATTCATCAGATATGTTTATGGAAATCAACGCTAAGGGAGTAAACAAGGGAGAAGCCCTAAAGAAAGTTTGTAAAATATATGACATAGATATCAAAGATACCCTGGCCATAGGTGATAACTACAATGACGTAGCTATGCTAGAGACAGCAGGAACATCTGTAGCAGTAGCCAACGCCCACCTCCAAGTAAAAGACTCCGCCAAGTACATAGCAGAAATCACCAACGAAGAGGGAGCTGTAGGTTGGGCCATAGAAAAATTTATTTTAACTGGTAATGAAAATCCAGCCAAATAAATAATCAAATTATAAGCATACAAAAAGATTCTAGTTTTTAATAGAGCCTTTTTTTACCATGTTTCATAGTCATTTCTAAAGTGCTTTACTAAAAAATATATTCCTCCACCTACTAGAAGTATAGGTATTAGACTAAAGGCAAGTTTTATTACAAACCATACTAGTCCTATCAAAAGGCCTCCAATTCCAAAGAGTAATCCTAAAGGAATCGCTACAATGCCAAAGATTATAGTACCTACTAGTAAAACTACAGGTAGGAATATTAAAAATAAAAGCAACTTTCCGATACTAAAGCCTACTTTTCCTACAAATTTAAAAATACTAAATCCAAATACAAAAGTTAATATTAAGATCATTGCTCCGAATAACATAATAAAGCCTCTCTTTCTTAATATTATTATACAGGCATCTCAAGTATTTGCAAGTATATTTTCCATATATTAAAATCTAATTTCAATATCTTAAAGTTCTTTTATTATAATATCAAAATCTTGAACAAAGCTTTCATTAGCTTTGACTTTATATGCTTCTAGGCTCTCATCAGCAAAGGCCCTTCCATTGTAGGTAGGCTCAAGACATAGGTAATTATCCCAAAAATCTGTCCAAATTGTATAGAGCTCTACATTTTCTCTGCCTACAATGTCTATAGCAAAGTCAGCTGTCTTAAAGCTCAAGTCAGCTGTTTCTATAAAAATAGAATTAGGAAGTTCATCCTTATCGAGCTCAAAGCCTTCTACACTTAGCTCATCATAATTTGTATTAAAGTATGGGTGAAAGGCTGGAGCTACTAGCTTCTCCTCGCCTGCTTCATTTTCTATAGTAAGTTTGGTATTTAGTCTATCATCTTCGATCTTATAATCTATCCTAAAGGATACATTTTCATAAGAGCCTACGCCCTTAAGTCCGAGTGCTAGCTTATCTTCGCCTTCTTCTAGGACTTGCCAAGTCAAATCTCTTCCAAAGCCATGGGTAGGAAGTTCGTTCAAGGTCTTATCATCTGAGAAGTTAGGGGCGCAAGTGTGCATGCCTCCCCTAACCTTTGTTTTATCATCTCTTGTAATCTCAGTTTTATCAAAGAAGACTTTTTTATCTCCAAAGGTTAATTTTTCTAGATAAGCTCCCTCTTCGTTGATGGTAGCCCTTATATTTTTACCTGCTATTGTTTTCATATCCTTAACCTATAGCTGGTTTTTGTGGAGCTGGTCTTAGTCCTAGTTCATGGTCTAGTACATACATAGCACCCCAGTTATCTCCAATTCTTTCGAGTCTTGTGATAAGTTTTGAGAAGTTTTCTTCTTCTTCAACTTGTTCATCTATATACCATTGGATAAATGATCTAATTCTTTCATCAACACCGTTAGCTTCTTTAGCTATGTTGTGAATTCTTCTTGTAACTTCTTGCTCATGGGCAAAGGCAGTTTTAACTAGATCAAGTACGTTTTCGTAATCAGCCTTTGGAGCTTCAATTGTTGTATAAACTGGTTTGTAACCTACTGATTGTAGGAAATTTTTCATTCCTTCACCATGGTAGATTTCTTCGATTGATTGGTTATCTAGCCGATTTGTGAATCCATCTAGGTCTAGGTCATCTGTATAAGCTGCCATAGCCTTATAGAAGTAAGCTGATTCATATTCAAAGTTCATTTGTTCATTGATTAGGTCTAAAATTTTGTCGTCCATTTTTCTCTCCTTTTAATATTAATCTCCATATACGACATAGATGCCATATATATTGATTTCTTCCTTGATTAATACTTCAACAACCTTGTTGATATTTTGGGCCTGGATATAAATTGTGAAAGAATTACCCCTTATAGTAAACCTATCGGACTCAATTACCTTCATATCCTCTAGCTTATTAAAAATTTTAATGGCCGCATCTTTTTCAAAAGTTCTATCAAGCTCAAAGGTTATCGGATAGACTTCATCGATACCCGCATCGGCTTCTATTTTTCTAATAAAAAGTAAATCTTTCATATCCATCTCCTATAATAGATATTACCCATTTATTAAAATTTATAACTTAATTTTTATCTGCCGATTTTTTCTCTTCCATTTCCTTATAGGAAAAGATGCATCCACAATAATCCTGCCTATATAAGCCGTATTCTTTGGATAGGTCGATTGATTTTTTGTAGCCATTCTTTTTCTTAAAGTCAGCGTAGAGGTATTTTACCCCGTATTTTTCTTCAAGGCTCTCTCCTATTTCATTAAGCCAAGTGCTATTTTTGTAGGGAGATATGGAAAGGGTTGTTGTGAAGTAATCATAGCCCTTGTCCTTGGCATAAGCTGCTGTCTCTTGAAGTCTTAGCTTATAGCACTCATAACAGGCCCTACCCCCTTCTTTGTCTTTAGACCTAAGCCTTGCAATGTCGGCAAAGTCTTTTTTTTTGTTCTCAGGAAAGATAATCTCTCCACCAAGACCCATTTCTTCTTTTAGCTCTCTTAGGGTCTCACACCTCTTAGTTAATTCCTCGTAGGGGTAGATGTTTGGATTGTAGTAAAACATATCGATAGCGAAGTCATCCCTTATCCTATCAAGGACTGCAGTCGAGCATGGGGCACAGCAAACTTGGAGGAGGAGAGTCGGCCTTAGACCCTTTTTCTTATTTTCTTCTATTATCTCTTCCATTTTTAGGTTGTAATTAATTTTGTTCATACTTTTCTCCTAAATAAAAAAAACACAAACCTCGAAAGGAATGTGTTTTGTAGCCATAAGATTATCTCTTTGAGAATTGTGAAGATTTTCTAGCCTTTTTAAGACCTGCTTTCTTCCTTTCTTTCTTACGAGAATCTCTTGTTAGGAATCCTGCTCTCTTTAGAGCTTGTCTATAGTCAGGGTTTGCGATTAGAAGAGCTCTTGCTATAGCGTGTCTAATAGCTCCAGCTTGTCCTGTATAACCGCCACCTTGTACGTTGATTTTTATATCATAGTTGTTTAGGTTTTCTGTTAAAGCTAGTGGTGATTTTGCAATTACTACTAGGTTGTCAAAACTAAAGTAATCTTCTAAGTTCTTACCATTTACTAGGATATTTCCACTACCTGATACCATTGTAGCACGAGCTACAGAAGTCTTTCTTCTACCTGTTGCTTGAATTATATCTGCCATTTAGTCCTCCTTAATTTAACTCTAGTACTTCTGGCATTTGTGCTTCATGTTTATGATCAGATCCAACATAAACTCTAAGCTTCTTAGCCATGGCTCTTCCTAATTTGTTCTTTGGAAGCATACCTTCTACTGCGTGAGTTATGATTCTTTCAGGATGTTTTTCCTTCATGTCCTTATATTTAATAATCTTTTGACCACCGGCATAGCCTGAATATCTTTGATATTCTTTTTGGTCTTCTTTATTACCTGTAAGGATGACTTTTTCAGCATTAATTACTATTACATAGTCTCCAGTATCAATGTGTGGAGTAAATGTAGGTTTGTTCTTTCCTCTAAGTACTGCTGCAACTTGGCTTGCTAGTCTACCTAATGCCATTCCTTCGGCATCAACTACATACCGTTTTCTCTCGAATGTATCAGGAGTTGCAGTATAAGTTTTTTGATGTTTCATAAAATTCCTCCTATAAAAATTTCGCCTACCATATTTAGAAACCGCTCTTAGTAGGTGGCGGCTGTACTCGTCCCGGCACTTGTAATGATCGCTTCCGGGATTAGCGATCCAATCGAAAGCTTCATAAAAGAAACTTCAAATCGACTTGTTTATAATACCACAAAAGCTAGGTATTGTCAAACATCTTTGTGGACTAGCTCGAAATTATTTTATTTAAGGTACTTACTCCTATTAGCTTCCATATAATCAAGGTATAGGTCAGATATCCTAGCTAGGACAATTCCTCCTATTACTAGGGTATAGATTAGCATAGCAATTATTATCAAGGTAAAAATGAAGGCAGTTCCCATGCCGAAGTTAGACCTTGCTAATAATACCATAATTATTAACAAAACTATAGGAAATATAGCAGCCTTTAGGTAAACCATAAAGGTCTTACCCATAAGGTCCTTACCTACCTTAAAGATATTCTTTATAGCCTCAAAGAGACCTATGTCCCTATATGAATCAACTAAAAAGTCTGCCATATAGAAGTTTGAATAGGATGTCAATAGGCTATATACTACGGCAAAGGCAACTATAAGAATGCCTACCAAGATTTCAGCAAAGGTGCCTGTAGTAGGTTGAGCGTCAATCAATGTAATAAATAAAAAGGCACCACCAAAGGCAGTTACTAGGGTAACTATAAAGGTAATAACTATTTGAACAATAATATTTATCAAAATAATCTTACCATTTATGTAATTAACTTGATTTAGATATTCTCCTACACTTCCCATCCTATTTCTCAAAAGTCCACTACAAAGGGCAAATTGAAAAATAAGGGATAAAATCATTAACAAGAATTGACCAACAAAAGTCATTATTAAACTATTGCCTGCTATGGCAAAAAACAACCAACTCGTGATTGATATCAAAACACTTGACAAGAGCATAACTAGGATAAGTGATGATAATTTGTACTCTCTTTTCATATAGTCCTCCTTATAATATTATAGCAAATAATATTCAATTTAACAATGTAAACATTAACCTTATTTTGGGTATAAGATAAAAGAGGTGATAAAATGGATATAAAAATAAAATTAAACGAAAATGAAAATGAAGCGCAAGCCTTTGATGGAGAAAAGAAAATCGGCTTCTGCCAATACGAAGATAGGGATGACAACTATGTTATAACCCACACAGTAGTGGCTAGAGAATACGGTGGACAAGGCCTTGCAGGTAAGCTTGTTGACACAGTAGTAGAAAAAGCAAGAGAAGAAGGAAAGAAGATCTTCCCTCTTTGCTCCTACGCTGTTAAGAAATTTGATGAATCAGAAGAATATAGCGATGTAGATGCTAGATAATTATTACTAATACTTTCCCTCTTTTCTTAGAGATTCTAAGGATTGAGGGGATTATTTTTGGAGTCTTTTTTATATTTGAGCCTCATATCTCTCGCAAGTAATTTTTTTATCTCCCCTTCTTCCCTCCTAACAAGAAATATTGTCACAAATAGGGTTAATAGCTCAGAAATTGTGAGGATATGCCAGACAATTTCCTTTGAGAAAATCCAAGGTAGGCTAAAGATTAATAGTCCTATAATTACATAGCCCCTAAGGATAGTGATATAAAAGTCGTAGGTCGTATTTTTTACAGCACTCATAAAGCTCGCATTTACAATATTGTAGGCCATTATCAAGAAGGCTATGGAGAAAGTCCTTAAATTTTTACTAGTAAAGTCCAAAAATTCCCCATCATAGTCCCCTATAAATAAGTCAATAAAGAGCTTAGGTCTTAGATAAATTACAACAAACATAAGGGCTGATAGGATAAAGGCACTTCTTACCATATATTTTCTAAGTCTTAGGGCATTTTTATAATCACCCTTGCCAAAGTTAAAGGAAATTAGGGGCTGGCTGGCTTGGTTTATCCCGATTATTATATTTACAACAAAGGACATAACATAGGATATTATGGTGTAGGAATCAAGACCCCTTATCCCATAAAGTCTGCCTATAACATTATTAAATAGAAGAGTAATAAAGCCAGGAGATAGCTCATTTAAGGCTCCAGGTAGGCCATAGGAAATTATCTCCTTTACTATATAAGCCTTAAAGTTAAACTTTCTAAATTTAAGCCTAGCCAGGGGAGATATAAAATATGCCAGGTAGGCAAGGGCAGGAAGTAGTTGAGCTATCCCTGTCGCTATGGCCGCTCCCCTTACCCCCATGCCAAATTTAAAGATAAAGATATAGTCTAGGACTATATTGCTCAGAGCTGATAGGGCCATAAAGGCTGTAGCCAAGAAAGGTCTTCCGTCAGCCTTGACCATAATTTCAAATAAATATGCCACTACATAAAAGGGAGCAAAGATTAGGATTACAGATAGGTAATCAATAACCAGAGTCTTGACTTCTGAGCTTGCTCCAAGAAATATTACAAGTTCATCTATAAAAATAAGGCTAGGGATGGCTATAGCCAAGGATCCTATTAGGGATATAGCAAAGGCTATAGAAAAAATCTCGTCCGCCTTTTTCTTATTCCCCTTACCCAGTTGGTAGGTTACCAAATTCAGCGACCCTATGGATATTAAAATAGAGATAGCAAAGATAAAATTTACATAGGGCATAGAGATATTGACAGCTGTAATGCCCGTAGCTCCAACTCCTTGGCCGACAAATATCCCATCGACCATAGTATAGGTTGAGTATAAAATCATAGTTGCAATTGTAGGTAATAAGTATCTCAAATAAGATTTAACTAAAGTCTTTTTCATTCTTTCTCCTACCTATTATTATAAGAGCTAGATCGAGGAAAAAGTCAAGTATTGCCTGAGTTTTGTAAATAATCGTTAATAATTAGCTCATTTTCTTAGAAGATGGTATAGTTTTGCTAGTATGACGATTATCTTGGGAGGTTAAGATTTATGAAATCTTATAGAAATACAAAATTAACAGGACTTGCTATCCTTTCCATAGCACTTTTTCTAGCAACTAACTCTGCCATTTCGGGTAGCTTTCCCTTTATGCAAAGAGACCTAGGGATTTCTAGGGAAACTTCAGAATTTCTTATAACCCTATCATCCATAGCAGCTGTCATTACCATAGCTCTAAGCGAGTCTGTAACCCGCATCTTGGGGATGAAAAAATCAGTTCAAATCGGACTCATCATGGTCTTTTTATCAGGTCTTATCCCGGTTATTATAACCACCTACCCTTCTATTTTTATCTCTAGGATAATTTTGGGTGCAGGGCTTGGACTTTTTAATGGTCATTCTGCCAACTACATAAGTGCCTTGTACGAGGGGGAAAAACTCTCTAGCCTTATGGGCATCAGAAATTCTATGGAATTTATCGGTCAAATCCTCCTATTAATTGTAGCAGGATTTCTGATTAAGATTGAATGGGTCTATGGCTACCTGGCATATTGCCTAGCTATTATTGTCTTTTTCTTTTTTACCTATTATGTGCCTGATGTTAGTATCAAAAAAGAAAGAATCAAATTTCGTATGAACAAGCAAATATTCTTTTATGTATGCTTTGCCGGAATTATGATAATGAATATAAACGCAATCTTAGTTAGACTTCCTAGCATAGTTACGATGAATAAAGGTATAGATGCAAATATAAATTCTTATATGATTATCCTTCCAATAGTTGGAATGATATCAGGATTTTTGTTTGGCTATATAAACAGGATTCTTAGGGGAAAAACCCTCTTTCTAGGTCTAATCCTCTACCTAATAGCCAATTTTGCTATAACCATATCAGCCGATAGTCTATTCTCCTTCATCTTATCTATGTTAATAATATCCTTTAGCCAATCTCTCTGCTTTCCCTATATTTTTGCAGAGGCATCAAGATTTTCTAGGGGAACTACTAATAGAATAGTCAACAACCTTATATTTATAGGATGTAATATAGGAAGCTTTGTATCGCCATTCTTTTTAAGTATTTCAGGAAAGCTCGTGGATACTTCTTCCTTAACTATGCCTTTTTGGGCCTTTTGTCCACTATACTTATTTTTATTCCTTGTAGTCTTTTATGAATATATCAAGGTTAGGTCAAATAGGTCCTAGACAAAGATATTTAGTCCCAGGTCTTGGGATATTATCTTAAATAGCCCCTTGCCCCTTACGGAGTTACCTGTCTTATCAAGTCTCGGGCTATAGACTGCAAGGGAGCAAACCTTTGGCACTACTCCCACTATGGCTCCCGATACCCCAGACTTAGAAGGAATACCTACATTCATTAGGTAGGCTCCACTATTTTCATACATCCCACAAGATGCCATTTGGCTAACTACAATTTGGACAATATTTTCTGGGACAATCATCTCCCTACTCTTTATTCCTATCCCCTTGTTGGCAAGGACTGCCCCCATCATGGCAAGGCCCTCTATATTTGTACCTATGGAGCAGGCCTTGATATAAAGGTCCAATACCTCATCTGGGTTTTGGTCAAAAATCCCCTTGGACTTTAGATAATAGGCTATGGCCTTGTTCCTATCTGCTGTAGCTATTTCTGATGTATAAATTCCTTCATCCATCTTGGCCCCATCAAAGTCTGACATAAACCTAAATAGCCCTAGGAGCCTATCAAATCTCTCCTCATTGTCACTTCCCAAAATCATAGAAGAAGTTGTAATGGCTCCTGCATTTATAAAGGGATTGGCAGCCTTATCCCCTATTGGTATAAGGGAATTAAACTCGTAGGAAGTAGGCTCAGATCCAACCTTAGAATAAAGGTAGGCAGGAGAGGTATCCGAAAGAGCCAAGATTAGAGTCAAAATCTTAGATATGGATTGGAGGGAGAAGACAATCTTATCATCCCCATAGGTAAAAACATCTCCAGTCGTACTCACCAGGCAAAAGGCAAAGTTATCCTCATCAACATTTAAAAGCTCTGGTATATATGAAGGGAGGTCTCCCTTGCCTATGTATTTTTTGCTATTTTTAATAGCTAGTCTTATTTTTTCATCAATCAATTCTTTATTTAATAACATAATCCACCTCCCTTATATCATACTCCATGAAACGACTTTAAAAATAATAAATAGAAAGCCTTTTCTCATTTAAATTTGCAATTAAAAAGCGTAAAATTATAGTAAGGAGTAGATATGAGAGTTATTGATATATTAAAAAATGATGATTGGATCAGAAAATATGATTTTTATGAAGACTTTATGGCTTCACCATATTTTGACAGGCTAGTAGATACCTACCAAACTTTGAATGAAGATATCCTTTATGATTCCAAAGTTCATGGCAAGGACCATATTGAGAGAGTTATATTTTTCGCCCTCCTTCTTTCCTTTGCCTATGACCTTGATGAGGCTGATACCGATATCCTTAGGGATGCAGCGAGCCTCCATGATACCATGAGGGTAAATGATGGATGGGACACAGACCATGGCAGGCGTGCTGCCCTGGGAAGCATTCAATTTGCAAGAAGTAAGGCAGAAGACCACAAGATCCTCCAAGCAGTTATAGCTGCCCATTCCGTAGACGATAAAAAAATGGATGATATAATAAAAGAATTTGTAGGTGATGAGAAAGACTATGCGAGAACCAAGAAACTTGCCAAGCTCTTTAAGGATAGCGATGGCCTTGATAGGGTTAGGATTAACCGCCTAGATCCTTCCTACCTTCGTAATGATTTCTCAAGAAATCTGCTAGACTTTGCATACGAATTTTATGAAAATTTTTAATTCCTATAAAGCTAAAAATATGGTATAATATAAATAATTTTGTTATAGGAAGGTAAAATGAAAAATAAAAAGAAAATTCTAATCCTGTCATCAGCCTTTTTTATAGGTATGGGTCTAGTTGGGTCGCTACCATCCCTAGCTGATGAGCTTATACTAAATAAAGAAAATACAGACGGTGTTTATATAAGATCCGATAAGGCCAATGATGCAGAAATTTATGGAGTGATTGAAGATTTTAATCCCATAGAAATTAAAGATGAAGATGACACCTGGTATCAAATATCCTACGAGGACAAGGATGCCTATATAGGAAAGTCTTGGTTCTTTAGACTAAAGGATGCTAAACTAATTAACCCTACCAACCTCAAAGAAAAGGCTGATTCTGATAGCAAGAACCTAACAGAAGATGAGCTTGATAAGGGAACTTCCCTTACTATCCTGGACTTTGATGATAAGAGCGACTTTGTAAGAGTAGCATATAGGAGCAAAAAACGATACAACAGAACGGTCAACAAATTTCTAGATGATAAAGGCAAGGATAAGGACATAAATATAGAAGGCTATGTAAGACTATCATCCCTTGACCTAAGTAATGAAGATAAAGAAGAAATAGATAAAATTAAAAAAGAATACCAAAAAATAAACGAAAGTTTATCAAGACAAAAAGAAGCAGAAAGACAAGCCGAAGATGTAATAGAGTATGAAGAAATCTATATAACCTACCTAGTAGATGACAATGGAGATATAATTGATGATCCTTCTAATGATATTGGAGCAAGCATTTACAATGATGCCGTAGAATATGTGGGTAGTCCCTATGTCTTTGGTGGCCTATCCAAGGAAGAAGGTATAGACTGTTCGGGTCTAGTGCTCCAAGTATTTTCCAATTATGGCCTAGACCTACCTCATAGTGCCAAGATGCAAGCAACCTATGGTGAAGATATAGAGCTAGGTGAAGAGAAGGCAGGAGATTTGATCTTCTTTGGCTCATCTTACGATGACATCTACCATGTAGCTATAGCTGATGGCTTTGGAAATATGGTCCATGCCGCAAATCCAGGTCAAGGAGTTATAGTAAGCCCAATCTATGATACTCCATTTGTTATAAAAAGAATATTTGAATAGAGTTCTTCATTTATAAGGATAATTATGAAAAAATTAGAAATTGGAATCAAAAAAACTCAAGAAAAAACTGTAACAGATAAGGATAGTGCAGAACTCTTTGGAAACAAGGGAGTAGATGTCCTAGCTTCTCCTTATATGATTGCCTTTATGGAAGTTACTTCTAGAAAGCTAGTCGCTCCATACCTTAAGGACAATGAAACTACAGTAGGGATGTCCTTTAATATCGACCACCTAGCAAGCGCTAGGATAGGAGCTGAAATAAAGTGCGATAGCGAGCTTATAGAAATCGAAGGCAAAAAGCTAACCTTCAAGGTCAAGGTCTATACCGAAAATAAGGTAATAGGCGAAGGTCTTCACCAAAGATATATTAAAGATCCTAGTAAAATTAAAAAATTTTAAGGGACCCAGTGAGGTCCCTCTTTTATTACTTAATTTGAAGGATCATTTTCGTTTGATGAAAAAGCCTCCATTATTGAATTTATGATTGACTGAAAGAAGTTAGCTAACTTTTCTAAGATACCTGATTCTTCTACTTCCTTGCCTATCTCATCAATTGTTTCCTTGTTGTCTTGGTAAAACTTATTAGCCTTTTCGGATAGGTCAGTTGCTAAGGTCTTTAGATTTTCCTTAACTTCCTCTGAGTCGATAGCTGAAGTCTCTTGGTAAGATTCGAAGTAGTTAACAAGGATTTCTATATTGTTATTAGAGAGAATATCTCCCATATCAACATCTGCCAAGGCATCCTTAATGTAGGTTACTATTTGGCTTGGGTCAGCCTTTTCTCCTTCATTTTCCTTGTGCTCTGCAAGTTTTTGTTTGACCTCTATAATAACTGTGTCTAGTTTTTCTCCATCAAAATTTTCTTTTCCTTCGTTTTCCTTTGCCACTTCACTAACTGCTTCTAGCTCTTTTTGGGCTACTTGGGTTCTATCGGTATCAAGGTCCTTTCCCCTAGCTTCTTCTGCCTTGTAGACACCTACTAAGGCAGATTCTCCTGTTACAGGCTTGATGGATGCAACTATTATATCTGCATCGGTTATACCTGCAGTTATAGCTGCATTGGCGTATTGGCTTTCTGTAATTTCTGTAATATTGGCAGGGGTCTTTATGCTAACTCCTACGCCCTTATCCTCTACATCTCTCTTTACATAGACTGATGATATCATATTGGAATCAGCAGTAGAGTAGCCTAGGTATTTTTCTAGGTCTGAGCCATTTACACTTAGGATGTTTTCATCTCCTTTGGTACCCACAGCCTTATCGACTTCTGCCCTTTGGCTATCGCTTAGGGCTGCTCCATATACAAGGTCGTTCTTACTCTCATCTATCCCACTTGCTAATGTAAGGCAAGGTACGATAAAGGCTGCTGACATAAGTCCTACTAGTATTTTCTTTTTCATTACAACTCCTCGATTTTTGTAATTATTGGATCTAGTTTGTCTATATCTATATCTTCTGCCCTACCTTGGTCGATTTTTCCAGAAATATTTGGATCGATTGGAAGTTTGACTAGGGTATCTACATCATATTTGACTGCAACTTCTTCTATATTTGACTTTCCAAATATCTCATGACGGCTGCCACAGTCTGGGCATTCAAAATAGGACATATTTTCTACGATACCAATGATGTTTTTACCCATCATCTTTGCCATCTTTAGAGATTTTTCTACAACCATCTCTACTAGACCTTGTGGAGTAGCCACAGCGATAACTCCATCTATTGGTAGGGATTGAAAAACTGTAAGTGGGACATCAGCAGTTCCTGGAGGCATATCTACTATCATATAGTCGATTTCTCCCCAGTCTACATCTGTATAGAATTGCTTGATAACTTGGGTAACTATGGATGATCTCCAAACAACTGGGTCAGTTTTTTCCTTCAAAATCATATTAACTGACATGATTTTTATTCCGAGGTCTGTTTCTGCTGGATACATGAGTCCATCCTTGGTGCCTCTTACTGGTTCATTGATACCAAAAGCCTCTGCTATAGATGGACCAGTTATATCGGCATCAAAGATGGCCACCTTGTAGCCCCTCTTGTTAAGTCTTGACGCTATAAGGGATGACACAGAACTTTTTCCTACTCCACCCTTACCACTCATAACCGCTATAACTTTCTTTATATTTGAGCCCTCATGGGTATTAATTTTAAATTTATCTAAATTAATATTTTTCTTTTGCACAACTTCTCCTTTAAAAATAAATAATCTTAATTTATTATATAATTATATACGTTTTTTGAGCTTTTTCCATATCTTTAATAAGCCTTAACTACTTCCTCTTGACAATTCTTCTTTTCCTTGTAGAATATTAACAACAACTTTGATAAGAAGAGTAACTAGAGAGCTTAAAAGATAGAGAATCCTAGTTGGTGAAAATGGAGATTTTAAACTTTAGTGAATAAAGACTTAGAGTTTTGTTGGGGATGATTGATCTAGCAACGTGGCTTGCACGTTATAGCAAGAGAGTATGTAAGTACTTGCTGAGTTCTAGCTTGTGAGAGCTAGTTAAAATAAGGTGGTAACGCGAATTTCGCCCTTAGTTTCCAATTGGGAGCTAGGGGCTTTTTTAAGTCTATTATCAAAGAAATATTAGAAAGGAAAATATATGAAGAAATTATTAAAAATCTTAACTGCCCTTGTCTTTATCCTATCTCCTATACTAAGTGTATATGCAGCAGATGATAGTGATATCCTAAAGGTAGGTATGGAAGTTAACTATGCTCCATTTAACTTCTCAGTAGTAACAGATGATAATGGGGCCTACCCAGTAGCAAACTCCACAGGAGAATATGCGAACGGTTACGATGTCCAATTTGCTCAAAAAATAGCAGATGGTCTAGGCAAGAAACTAGAAATTTACAAAATCGAATGGGACGGCCTAATCCCTGCCCTAACTAGTGGCAAGATCGATGCAATAATTGCAGGTATGAGTCCAACAGATGAGAGACTAGAGCAAATCGACTTCTCAATTCCCTACTATAAGGCAAAGATGGTCGTAGTAACTCCAAAAGACAGTCCATATGTCAATGCCAAGTCCATAAACGACTTCGAAGGGGCCAAGATAACCGGCCAACTCGGTACCTTCCACGTGGATGTAATCGAGCAAATGAAGGGAGTAGAAAAACAAGAAGCCATGGACTCCTTCCCAACCATGATAGCAGCAACCAATGCTGGAACAATCGATGGCTATATATCAGAAGAAGCAGGAGCCCAAGCTGCAGTCAGCGCCAACAAGAACCTAACCTACATTACCTTTGATGAGGCAAATGGCTTTGAAACATCAGACTCAGACACAACTGTGGGTGTAGGTCTTAGAAAAAACTCAGACCTTACAGATAAAGTAAACGCCATCCTAGAAGATATAGACATAGATAGTGAACAAGAAAAAATAATGGCAGAGATGACATCCCTCACCTCAGACGAAGAGGAAACAGAAGTAGGCTTCTTCAAAGAAGTAAAAGATATCTGGACTACCTACTCAACACTTTTCATTAGAGGACTAATAAATACCTTAATAATAGCTATAATATCAACCCTCCTAGGTTTTGTCATAGGACTAATAGTCGCCATCATTAGAAAAAGCGAAGTAAATCCTCACTCAAACATTATAATAAGGGCCCTCCACAAGCTAGTCAAATTTATCCTAGCAGCCTATGTAGAAATATTTAGAGGAACCCCAATGATGGTCCAAGCCGTAATAATCTTCTATGGTCTAAAGCAATACCTAGATATTGACTTATCCACAATGTTTGCTGCTCTTCTCATAGTATCAATCAACACAGGAGCCTACCTATCAGAAGTCGTAAGAGGAGGAATAAACTCAATAGACAAGGGACAATTTGAAGCCTGCAAGGCCATAGGACTTAGTGAATTCCAAACAATGGTTCACGTTATCTTGCCACAAACCATCCTCACCATCCTACCATCCCTAGGTAATGAGTTCGTAATAAACATCAAGGATACCTCTGTCCTAAATGTAATATCTGTAACAGAACTATTCTTCATGTCAAAATCAGTAGCAGGATCAACCTACCAATACTTCCCAACCTACCTAATTACAGCAGTAATCTACTTTGTCCTAACCTTCTCTATAACTAGAATCCTCTTATACCTAGAGAAAAAATTCAACGATACTGACTTTGTAATGGAATCATCAACAGGAGCAAAAAATGTCTGAAATAATAAAAATCGAAAACCTAGAGAAAAAATTTGGAGATAACCTAGTCTTAAAAGACATCAATATGAGCGTAGATGAGGGAGAAGTAGTAACCATTATCGGAACATCTGGATCAGGAAAATCAACCCTCCTAAGGTGCATCAACCTCCTAGAAGAACCAAGCGGTGGCAAGATCCTCTACAGGGGATCAAACATCCTTGAGCCAAAATACGACAGGAGACACTTTAGATCAAGAGTCGGTATGGTCTTCCAAAACTTCAACCTCTTTGCCAACAAAACAGTCCTAGAAAATTGTATGCTAGGACAAATCAAGGTCCTCGGCAAGTCCAAAAAAGAAGCCGAAGAAAGATCAAGAAGACACCTCGAATCCGTAAACATGCAAAACTACGTAAACGCCAAGCCTTCCCAAATATCAGGTGGTCAAAAACAAAGAGTAGCCATAGCCAGGGCCTTGTGCATGGATCCAGACGTCCTCCTCTTTGATGAGCCAACCAGCGCCCTAGACCCAGAAACAGTAGGAGAAGTCCTAGACGTAATGAGAAAGCTCGCCAAGTCCGGCATGACCATGATAGTAGTAACCCATGAGATGGACTTCGCAAGAGACGTATCAAGTAGAGTCCTCTTTATGAACCAAGGCATAATACTCGAAGACGGAAGTCCGGAAGACATCTTTACTCATCCAAAAAATGAAAGAACTAAAGAGTTCTTAAGCAGGTTCCTGGAAAAATAAAAAAGATGACCAGCCTAGCTCTACATTATTTGAGAAAGGCTGGTCATTTTAATTACTATAAGGCCTTAGAGATTTAATCTAGAACTTGGTTTTTTATATAAAATCTATTCTGTAAGATAAATTTTCAATTTAGGGATTTTCACCCTAGCATTAGAACATGCCCGCCATAGCAAAAAAACTCAAGGTCCTAAAACCTTGAGTCAGAGCGTCGACAAATCCACTAATAGATCGGATTTATCGGCGCTTTTTCTGTCTGCATTCTTAAAATTATCAGTTTTTCAAAAAATAACGTAAATTTATCTAAAATTGGAGGAATACCTCCTCCGTTATGGTCTAATCT
>JALEUV010000116.1 GCA_022780515.1 Anaerococcus sp.
GTTTCATCGTTCGACTTGCATGTGTTATGCACGCCGCCAGCGTTTATCCTGAGCCAGGATCAAACTCTCATAAATATTTTATGATAGCCTATGATTCAAGCTCTCTCATTTACATCTAGCTTTTACTAAATGCGTGATTTATTGGTTTCTTTTTGTCAAAAGAATTATAGGTTTGGTTATTGCTTATTTAATTTGCTTAGTTCTTGTGTGTCAGTTACGCTGACTTTTTTATAATACCATCTTTTTTTACTTATGTCAAATATTTTTCTTAATAATTTTTACTTAGTATGTGTTTTTTACTAATCAGTCTATATTCCAAGCTTTTCAGCCTTATATTTTTTATTCTTCTATTACCTTACTATATAATCCATTGCATTTATCTCATCTCTGAGTTTTGTTAGGATCAATTCTTTGTCATCACCCTCTTCTAGATATCTCTTCATCATATTTTCTGAGAGTTTCACTTTTCTTTTCTCTTTTATAAAAAATTCTGGATTTGTTAGGTAAAGGGCCGTCAGTGCATCCCGTATTACTAGGTCTTTTTCCTTGTAGATTAATTCAAATTCCCTAGCCCACCTTTTGATATGCTTATCTAGGTAGTTCATGTATTTAGATTTGTACTTGGAGTCTTTTACTTTATATTTCCTATCGATACAGTTATTGCTAGTTATTATAATTGGTTTATTTATTTTCTCAAGGACATAGTTACTCGCTAAAAAGTCTATGAATAAGTTAAGTTCATCCATTATTTGCCCCTTAAATTCTAGGGGTGAAGTTATTCCTCCCATTTGGATAAAACTATTTAATTTATTAGGATCCATTCCCAGGGCAAGGGCCTTCATTGTATTTGTTGTAGCTCCTAATGATATTAATTCAACTTTTTCTTTATCAACTGTATTTTTTATAAAGTTCGCTGCCTCACTCGAAAAAATTTCACCCTTAATTATTGGGATATTTATATTTAAATCTCTTGCCATTTCTATAGTTGCATCATAGGTCTTATCCTCGGTGCTATTACCAAATGTAGTTGTTATTCCTATTACTTCAACATCCTTATGGCTTAGTAGGAAAAATAAAGCAAAGGCATCATCTATATCACAATTGTTAATATTTATTGAGTTAACAAAATCAACCACTACTTTTTTCATAGTATCTCCTCCAATTAATATCTATATCAACTCTATCTCCTAGGTCATATTCACTAGTAGAGTAAACCACATATTAGCCAACTTCATACCTAAATTCGCCATTTACAAAGTTTTTTCTATCAATATGATATTTGCTTCCTGGATAAATTTCTATATCTTCTTTTGTAAGAAAATAATCATCAAATACATTGTCCTTGTATAGAATCTCTGCCACTTTTTTATTTGCTGGGGACTGGTATAGGTCTTTCGCTTTGCCTATTCCAAGAATTTTCCCCTCCTGCATTATTATAATCCTATCCGAATACATGGCTGCTTCTTCCATGCTGTGGGTTACAAAGATTGTTGATATCTTCAACTTCTTTAGGATATCAAAGGACTTTGTTGGAATCCTTAAGCTCCCTAGAAAAGGCCTTAGCCATCCTCTGACCCAGGTCATCTCCTTCTTGTTTAACATACATGCCCTCATCATAATCATGGGCTTTTCGCCACTATAATATATCCTATAGTCTAATCCTGTTTTTTTGATTTCATCCAACTGGTTAAAGATCAATCTTTTTGAAATACTAAGGATTTCTTCGTTATTTAGATAGGGCTTAAGTCTAGTTTTAGTTTTCCCTAGTTCTGCTGTTTTTGTAAAAAATATTATCATAATAAAATAGGCTTTGAAGTTATCGCCCAAAGCATTATCAACCTATTTTACCAATTCATATCCATCATATTCTTTTGTACCATCGAAGGCATTGTATACTTCATAGCCTTGTTTAGCTAGCTCATCAGCTACTTTCCATGATCTATTTCCAGAATAACAGTAAGTTAAGAAGGGTTTATCTGTTGGGAAATTCTTGATATCTTCAACATAAGTGTCTACAGTGGTATGGGTAGCATCTTTAATATGACCCTTTTCATAATCCTTCTTATCCCTAACATCTATAACTGTATAATTTCCACTCTTTACCATCTCATCAAACTTAGCTCCTAGAAGGCTTCCTGCCTTTGTTAAAGTTGTGTAGGTAAAGTCCTTAACCCCTTGAGCGTTTGAAACCTTTGTAAATCCATTATTTGCTAAGATTTCTACAGCCTCAGCAGATTTTTTGCCAATATTGCACACTGTCACTACTTCTTTATCCTTATAAGCCTCTAGGTCTCCTAGTTTACCTTCTAGCTCGCCTACAGGAATATTTATTGCATGTTTAACACGGCCTTCCTTATATTCCTTTTCATCTCTAACATCAATTACTAGATACTTTTCCTTATCCTTGTCATCCTCTTCGATTTTATCAAGGTCTTCCCCGGCCATCTCTTGATAGGCTACTTAAGATTCTTGATTGCTAGGTTCATTGCTTGTATTTGAGCATCCTACTAACAGTGCTACCGCAAGGGCGATAAATGAAAATGATTTTACTTTTTTCAAAAGTTCCTCCTAAGTTTTAACTGATACTTCTTGTATAACATCTGATATATCAGTCATTTATATTAATAATATTCTAACATGTAGTGATAACATTTGAAAGGGCTAAAATATAATATTTCATAACTATAAACAAGCTTTGTTATTTGTAATCAACTACAATAATATAATTTTGATATCAACTTCTCTTGCATTTAGATCACCTTTAATTGCTCACTCTTTCATTAAAAACTTTTCTTTTAATTAAATGATGAATTGCAAATAATATTGCGACACCTAAATCAAACTAAGTTCGTGCATAAATAAATCAAATGGAGTTTGATATCCAAGGCATTTTCTAGCTCTAGTATTAAGCTCCATTAAGTTTTTTAAGTTTTTAATTAATTCTTCTATTTCAATTTTAGTTAAATCAGTTTTCTTTGGGCAATATTCTCTTAATAGTCCATTAGAGTTTTCATTTGGCAAAGAGCTGATTAATTAGTTAATTGATTTTAGCATCGAGTTTTTGCTTCTATCCACCATAGGCAAGGCAATATAAAATCTAGTCTTTCTTTCTACAAATGTTGCTAGACAAGCTTTACTTTTACCTCTGGATGACACAATTGTATCAAATTGCCAATGACCAAAAGTATTCCTTTTTTGACTTCTTTTGCTCTTTGGTGAGTTTATCATCAGCTTTTGGTTTCCTGCCCTTAAATGATGATTTTTTAATCTTATCTTTTTGGGCATAGATAGCTTCATACTGATTACTACACCAGCGAAAACTATTTATCTTAGTTTTCGCTTTTTATATATCTAAGTTTGATAAAGGATTTTTATTTACAGCTTCCTTTAGGTCTTCTTCATCTAGATGAGTATAGATTTGAGTTGTAGATACATTGGCATGACCCAAGATATCTTTTAAGGCTCTTATATCAACATGGCCATACTTATACATTAGAGTTGCTGCTGTGTGTCTAAGCTTGTGGGTTGAGTAGGTATTTGTATCAAAGCCGGCCTTTTCTAGGTACTTATCTATGGTTGCTTGGACAGACCTGTTAGCCATACGC
>JALEUV010000002.1 GCA_022780515.1 Anaerococcus sp.
GAAGTTGTAGATAATAATATATCCTTATACTCCTATGATAGCGGTTGGAAATCTTTTTTAGGTGGAAGTTGGAGACATGGTGTAGATACCAGTTCTGTGCGGTCACAATTTGATCATAATAGTAAAACTCACAAAACAACAGTTCAAGGAAAAGGAGGAAAATACTCCTATTCAGGTTGGGTTTCTCCTGGAAGAAGAGCTTCAGCTTCTTGGGAAAAAGCTTTCACTGGAAATCAAGCTTGGGCAGATGTTAAATAGTTAAAATTTATTTTAGGAAGTATCAGAAACATAAATTCTGATACTTCCTATAAATATTTTTATAGGTAAAGCCAATGAAAAAAATAGTACATGTTTTAACAATTTTTTTAGTTGTTTTATTAGGATTAGGAAATTTTATAATGAAAGATTCATATTTTATGAATTTATTTATTGATGAATTTGATACCACCATAAATATAGCTACAAAATCTGAAGATAAAGAAAAATATATTGGAGAATTACAAAAAATTGCCGGTGAAAATAATATTGATTTAATAAAACAAGTTAATATACCTAAAAACGGCGAGAATGGTAAACAAAAAGTAAATATTTATATTTTTCTAAATAAAACCGACCGGTTCGAAGATACTTTTAAAAATATAGATATTAAGAAAAATAATACCGATATTAATAAGTTCCATAGTGCTGAAAATATTAGCCTTTTGACTACAAATGATGTAAGTTTAATTCCTTTAGAAAAACTGGACTCTATACATATTAGTGGAGATTACCATATAAAAGCCAATCCGGAAAATATTCAAAATTTTTTAGATAAAATTAATGAATCTAAAGTGATAGATGTAGATGCAGTTGTAGATGATTCTTTTAAGATTATAGGAGATTTAGGAGTTTTGCAAGTTTTTTTATATCTTTTGTTTATTTTGATAGTATTTATAGCTCTTATATTTTCTCTTATTATTTATAATAATTCTATATCTAAAGAAATATCAGTGGTGAATTTATTAGGATACAATAAGGCAAGTTTTTCCTTTAGAAAAACTTTACATTTATTAGGTATTTGCTCACTATTATCTATACTTATTGTAATGCTAAGTTTGTATTTCTTGGCAAGACCGGATTCTGTCAAGGGATTTATATTTTCAGCAAGGGAAATATTTTTTAAGGTTTTAATACTTATTTCAAGTTTGCTCATTGTTGAGTTTTTTATGATGTATTTAAAAGCAAAGGGAATGGATATTAATCTTTGGATAAAGGGTTATAGGAAAACTTATAATAAGAGTTTGAATTTTTTAAAAACTGTATGTATCGGTGGTGTTTTATATCTTATAATAGTAAGCGTGTTTGGATTAAATAATTATCTTTCTTTAAGGCCCCACCTTGAAACATGGGAAAATTCAAAAAACTATGCTAATATAGCCTGTGCTTGGCCTTGGACTTATGTTGAAGATGATGAAAAATTCCAAAAATTGGTAGCACCTAAGCTTAATTCTTTGTGGGATAACTTAGAACAAGAGGGAGCGATACTTTTTGACTCTCCTAATTCAGAACAAGAATTTATGGAACAGGATTATAATTATGTCCAAAGTCAAGCTTTTTCCGGAAATTATGCTTTTATAAATAAAAATTACTTGAAACTTAATAAATTAGTAGATAAAGAAGATAAAGATTTAAACACTTATAAAGCCAAAGATGGGCAACGGTTAGTATTTGTTCCTGAAAATATAGAAATTAGTAGTTCAGATAAAGAAAAGATTAAAACTTATCATAAAGATTTGGTTATAAACAATAATAATATTACTGAATCGTATCTACCTATAAAACAAGGACAGGAAATATTTAGTTTTGATAGTCAAAAAAGATTAGATAGTCCGGATGTGATTGATCAAGTTCTAATTATGGTCAATGGTAAAGAACTAGAGCCTGACGGTCAATTAAAGATACCTTCACTAGTTAATGGTAAATTTCATCCATATATTTCTAGCAAAGAAAATGCCTATAAGGATTTAAAGGGAGTTATAGATAAAACACAAACAGAGCCTTATATTTTGTATATAACCAGTGTATATGATGAGGTTTTTACTAGAATACAAGAGTTTAAAACTCAAGCTATTATATATTTTATAGGTTTCTTTTTATCTTTATTAATGTTAAACACTTTGCTTAAAATTGATTATGAAACTTATAATTATAATAATGGTCAAAAAATAAGTCTATTAAAGCTTTTAGGCTATGATTTATTTTCAATTCATAAAAAGAAAATAATGCAAAATGTAATTATATATTTAATAAGTCTTGTGCTACCAATATTATTTATATTTATAACAATTCCTCTTGAACCATTTGGTTTTTTCTCGCCTAGAGGTGGATGGACAGGTTATAAATTAATACTGGCTGTATTGATTTCTTTAATATTTTTACTAATATGTTTTGTATATGAAATAATAAAGCTTAAATCATCAGAAAAAAGTCTTGTAACAAGGTTGAAGGAGGAATTTTAATGGAGTTAGAGAAAGCTCAAATATCTTTAAAGAATATATCAAAAATTTATGGAAAACATAAAATTTTAGACAAGGTAAATTTAGATATTTATAAACAAGATTTTATCTGTATTTTTGGTAAGAGTGGAAGTGGTAAAACAACTATTTTAAATATTATAGGGACTCTTGAGGACTACAATGATGGTCAACTAATTTGTTTTTCAAAAAAAGATCCGGTTAGAAATGAAAAAGAAAGTGAGCTATTAAGGAGAATGAAGATAGCTTACCTATTTCAAAATTTTGCCTTGGTAGAGAAAATGACAGTAGAGGAAAATATGTTGCTTGCAAGTAAATATAACAAAGAAAAAAATAAGAAAAATCTTATAGAAAATTCTTTAAATGAAATGGGGGTCTTAGATAAGCTAAAATCTAAGGTATATGAACTTTCAGGAGGAGAACAACAAAGAGTGGCACTTGCAAGAAATATGATAAAACCTTTTGAAATTATGCTTGCAGATGAGCCAACAGGTTCACTTGATAAGGAAAATAAAAATATAGTAATGAATTCTCTGATTAATCTAAATAAAAAAGGAAAAACTATAGTGGTCGTAAGTCATGATAAAGATTTTGAAAAATTAGCTAATAAAAATTATTTTCTTGAAAATGGAAAATTAAATTTCATTGGTTAATATAAAATAATAAAGACATATTTTATGTTTAGTATTATACTAGATTATTTCATTTTCTAAAACTGATAAATGTATGCTATAGTTAATAAGACGTTTGCACAATTGTATTGTATGTAAAAATATTTTTATTCTTGTAAGAACTTCTTTATAGGGTTAAATATAGATAACCGTCTAATATTATAAAGGAGAATTTTTGATGGATTATATAATAAGTTCAGAATCTACAATGGATATAAACATAGATTATTTGGATGAGCTTGAAGTTAGTGCTATAAATTCTAATTATCAAATTGATGGTAAAATTTTCTTAGATGATTTTGCACAAACTCTTGATATGAAAAGTTTTTACACTAAAATGCAAAAAGGAGCTATGACATCAACTTCTGCTATAAACATAGAAGAATATTTAACTTATTTTAGACCTATATTGGAAGAAGGCCATGATATTATTCATATTTGTTTATCATCCGGTATTTCAGTTCAATTTAACTTTTTAGAGGAAGCTGTTGAAATTTTAAAAAAAGAGTTTCCTGACAGGAAGATTTATCCTGTAGATTCTTTAATGGCATCTTCAGGTATAGCCTTACTAGTGAGTAAACTTGTTGATTTAAAGAATAAAGGTATGGATATAGATAGTCTGTATAAGCGGGTTATGGAAAATAAAAGAAATGTTATTGGACTTGTTACAAACGAGGATTTAAGATATCTCGCCAGAGGCGGAAGGATATCTAAAACAGCTGCAAACTTAGGAGGGATTTTACATATTAATCCACTTATAACAGTTGATGATAATGGAAAATTGCAAGTTATATCTAAAATTAGAACAAGAAAAAAATATTTAAAAACATTAATAAACAAAATTGAGTCTAATTCTATAGATGGAGACAATTACAGTGACAACATTTTTATATCTCATGCTAATAATGAAAAATTCGCTATTGAAGTAAAATCTTTGATAGAAGATAAATTTAAAAATGCTAAAATTAATATCTTTAGTATGGGTCCAACAATTGGATCACACATAGGACCCGGAGCGCTAGCTGTATTTCACCGGGGCAAAAAAAGACAAGGATAATATTAATTTATTTGATAAAGATAAGGAGTATTTATGAAACTAATTTGTTATAAAAATTGTACAACATGTAAAAAAGTAGAAAAAATCCTGGATGATAAAAATATTTCCTATGAGCTAAGAGATATTAAGGATGAAAATCCTAGCAAGGAAGAATTGAAAGCTTGGCACGAAAAATCTGGATTAGATATAAAGAGATTTTTTAATACGTCCGGCAAGATTTATAGGGAATTAAATCTAAAAGATAAACTAAATGATATGAGCCTTGAAGAAAAATATGACCTCCTGTCTACAGATGGCATGCTTGTCAAAAGACCTATATTATTTTTAGATGATGAAATTTATGTAGGCCCAGATGCAAAAAAATATGTAGAGAGCCTATAATGAGCTTTGAACTAAAGGGAATCTCAAAGCTTGGTGATAAGGAAAGGTTAGATGAGCTAATCTCCTACATCAAGATTCAATTAGATGATGAAGACGATAGCCTAGCCCTGATGGCAAATATATCAGCCTTCATAATGGCTATCCTAAAGGATCTAAATTGGGCAGGCTTTTACCTAGTAGGTGAGGATGATCTTGTTCTAGGACCCTTCCAGGGCCTTCCAGCCTGTACTAGACTTGCCTTTGATAAGGGAGTGGTTGCGAAATCCTATAGGCTTGATGAAATAATCAAAGTAGACAATGTTCATGATTTTGATGGCCATATAGCTTGTGATTCTTCTTCTATGTCAGAGCTAGTTGTTCCTATTAAAAGCAAGGGACATATAGTATGTCTTATTGATCTAGATTCTCCAATAGAAAATAGATTTACAGACATAGATGTCGAAGGATTTAAAAAAATAGCTGAACTAATGAATAATAGAATATAGATGTAGATAGCCCCTAAGTAGGGGCCTATTTTTGTAGAAAAAGTCAATATTATTTTTATTAATATCTAAATGCAAAAAAATAATATATATAAATCTTTACTTGAATTATTTGGTAGTGAAGATTATATTAATAAAGGCAAGGTGTTTAAAACTTAAATTTTATGGTAAAATAATATTGACCACAAAATTAGTTTTACATAAGTAAATATTGTAGTTAAGAAAAGGAATAATATGAGATTAAGACATAAACCAAATGCTATTCCAGAGATGGAAGAAAATGAATATGTATTTTTTGATGGTGGAAGATATAAGGGTAAATGGCAGGAAGTTTTTGGCAATGATAGGCCTATCGAGCTTGAAATAGGTGCTGGTAGGGGAGATTTTATCTGCAAAAAAGCCTTGTCCAATCCAGGAAGTAACTTTGTTGCCTTGGAAATGAATACCAATGCCTTTGTTGTTGCATCTAGGAAGATTTTAGATAATAAGCTTACTAATGTGAGGGGCTTGGTAGGAAAGGCAGAAGATTTAGAAGATATTTTTGCTAATGGAGAAATATCAAAGATCTACCTCAATTTTTCGACTCCTTGGCCCAAAAAACGCCATCACAAAAGAAGATTATCTCATAAGAGGTTTTTGGAGAGGTATATTAATATTATAAAAGACCAAGCCATTCTTGAATTAAAGACTGATAATGAAGATTTCTTTGATGCAAGTCTTGAGTATTTTGAAGATTTTAATATGGATATTTTGGAAGTTGATAGAAATTTAGCTTACGAAAAATCTATTAGTTCTGAATATGAAGATAAGTTTAGAAAGAGGGGCATGCCTATATATTATGTAAGGGCAAAGTTTAACAAAGGAGATGTAAATGAAGAGTAAAGTTAAAAAGGGAATAATTATCCTAGTAGGCCTAGTTGTCCTTGTATTTGGATCTTACTTCTTGGGTATGAAGGCTGGTGTCTTTAATGCAAAACCAGAAATAAGCTCAGATATAGTCCTGGAGCAACTTCAAGATGTAAAGGAACTTACAACACTAAAATATACCTATACAAATGTAGGATCCTTTGAGAATGAAAATGAATTCTATGGGGTAAAAATTCCATTCACCTTAAAGAAATTTATAGTTTCTTATGACGGTAACTTAAGCGCAGGAATTGATTTGGATGACGTTGAGGTAAATGTTGATAACAAGGGTAAGAAAATAAATATTACCATGCCTAAGGCAAAGATTTTGTCCCACCAAATAGACGAAGATAGCTTGACTATCTTTGATGAAAAAAATTCAATTTTTAATCAATTTAAGATAGAAGATTTCCAACAATTTAGAGTAGCTGAAATGAAAAAAGTCGAAAATGATATGATAGAAAAGGGATTCTTGGACCAAGCAGAAGAAAGATCTAAGCAAGCAGTAATAGACATCCTAAATGTAAATCCTATCATATCTGAAGAATATCAAGTAAATATCAATTAGTAAGGAGCTTATGGTTTGGCCATAAGCCTTTTTATGCCATAAATATACTTACTAAAGGATAGAGAACTACCTGGTGGGCCAAGTAAATAACCATGGCGTGTCTACCAATAAAGGCTATTGGATTATCTGATCCTCTTGGTCCTAGGAGATTTTTACTATTTAAGTAGCTGCCTATTCCGAGGCCTGCAAGAAATATAAAAGTCCAAGGAATCATAGGAAAATAGTCAGTTGAATAAAAGCTGCTACTCGGAAATCCTAAGAAAAATAAGTTCTTGTCATATAGTAATTTAAAAAAATCAAATCTATATAGGCCGTATTTATTCATATTGTAGGTTAAAGCAAATAAAACTATGAAAATCAGTGATGTATTTATGGAAAAATTAACCCTCCCTTGTAAAAGTCCACCAATAATCATAGATATACCTATTCCATTAAGTACACCCCATACTATTAGTTGGTCTCTAGCAAAAATGTAGGTTACTATACTAATTAGAAAACCCAAGAGGGAAGTCTTTATTCCCCTTTTTATATTTTTCTCCCTCGAAAGAATAGTAGAAGTTACTGCCGAGATTATAAAAAAAGAAATAGCTATGGATAGTTGCCAGATTTTGTTGATAAGGGTCCCATCGTACCAACCTATGGGCCTATAATAATTTATATTATATAGTAGGTGAAAAACCACCATTGATATTACTGTAAATCCTCTAAAATTATCCAAGTAATGGTTTCTATTTGACTTAGTCATTTTTACCTCCAATTTGACTATACCTGTTATTTAACCAAAGGAAGGGTAGAATATTCTTATGAAAAATTTCTACGATTTTATAATAAATAGAGGTTCAACTTCAGACGGACATAGCTTAGAAAAAATTAAAAAACTTTTAGAATATTTTGACAATCCCCAAGACAAAATAAAGATCATTCATGTAGGAGGCACAAATGGCAAGGGATCTGTGTCAAATTTTATTGCTAATACCTTGGCTAGGAAAAACAGGGTGGGGCTTTTTACAAGTCCCTATATGACCGAAATAAATGAAACCATTCAAATAAATGGGGAAAATATATCTGACGAAGATTTTGGAAATATCTTGGATAGGCTAAAAGAACCCCTAGAAGAGCTAGATAATATGGGCATTCATAATTCTTACTTCGAAGTATTGACTGCTGTTATGTACATATATTTTTATGAAAATAATGTAGATGTAGCAGTAGTAGAAGTGGGTCTTGGTGGAACACTCGATTCTACCAATATAATCAAACATCCTATTGCATCGGTAATAACTACCATATCTATGGACCATACTGATATCCTAGGTAACAGCCTCGAAGAAATTGCTCAAAATAAGGCTGGCATAATCAAGGAAAAGGCACCTGTCTTTCTCTATCCAAAAGATGGTAGTATAAAAGAAATATTTTATGATAAAGCCAAGGAAACTTCTAGCGAGATTTATACCTTTAGTAAGGACGAGGTAGTCATAGAAAGCCTATCTGAGGGCGAAAATATATTTTCATTTAGGACCTATGAACATGTCAAAACCAAATTGATTGGTCTTCACCAAGTATATAATGCAAGTCTTGCCTTGATGATTCTAGACTACTTTAAGGATGAATTTTCCTTATCAAGAGATGACATTTACCAAGGAATCTTAACAAGTCGAAATCCTGGTAGGCTTGAAGAAATATCTCAAAATCCCAAAATTTTAGTAGACGGGTCTCACAATAGGGAGGCCATAGATTCACTTCTTGAGTCAATCAAAACTTATAAGTTCGATAGGCTTATAGTCTGCTTTTCTGTTTTAAAAGATAAGGACTACAATTATATAATAAATAAAATCTCAGAAGTAGCAGATGAAATTGTAGTAACAGAAATACCTGATAATAATAGGGCCTTTGAAGTGGGAGACTTGTATGAAGTAGTTTCAAAAAGCTCATCTAATGTTAAACAATTTAAATCCTACAAGGACGCCTATGATTACAGTGTGAAGGAAGCAAGCTCAAATGATTTAATTCTATGGTGTGGGTCCCTCTATCTTATAGGAGAAATATTAAAATATAACAAGTCCCTCCAAAACTAGGAGAGACCTCTAATTTCTTTTATAAATACTGATGGATTGAGCCTTTCTCTGCCTCTTTTTTTGAAGGAGAGGAGGTAGAGATTAGTCTTTGCCCTGGTCATAGCCACATACATAAGTCGTCTTTCTTCTTCCATTTTTTCATCGAGATTATCTCCTATTAACATAGGAAATTCATTTTCATTAAGGTTAATTACGAATACATTATCATACTCTAGTCCCTTGGACCTGTGGATGGTAGAGAGGGTGAGGGTTGAATCTTCGTCATTTTTTAACTCATTAAGGACTTCTAGTTTCCTATAAAACTCATCCGAGCTCTTAAGACCCTTAGTAAAATTCACGAGGGATTCAATAAAAAGATCCTTGTTGACAATTTCTTCCCTATATTTATTATAAAAGCCAGTAATATATGACTTATAGCCCATATACTTGTAGATATAATTTATTTTCCTATCAAGGCTAAGCTTTCTTATATGGTTAAGCTGCTTTTCTCTCTCAATTAGCCTATCTAATTTAGAGTCAGGAACCCCTTCTCTATAGTAAAAATCAAAAACACTTTGGTTAATACCTTTATAGGAAAGTTTTTGTATATCATCTTTACTGAGGTAGGTTTCTATCTTATAGTAGATTTCAGAAAAGCTCTCCCTATCATAAAAATTTTCAGAAAATTTAATAATTTCGAACAAATCGTTTATAATTTTTGAATCAAAGAAGTCTTTCTCTGAAAATTTGTAGGTAAATTTAATCTTATCTTCCATAAGAAAAGAAAGTATATTAATAGCTTGGATATTATTTCTGAATAATATAGCATTTTTACTTTCAAAATCCAAGTTGTTCTTTATAAATTTATATTGGTCATAAACATCCTTCAGAACTTTTACTTCTATATGGCTTTTATTAGTATTTCTTGTAAAGAGATCCTTATCATACCTATGCTTATTGGACTTTATAAAGCCTTGAGACCTTGTAACAATTGTTTGGGTAGATCTATGATTTTCTCTTAGGGTCAAAATTTTCCCATCATGGTAAGTTTTTTTGAAATTTAGTAGGTAGGATACATCAGCTGCCCTAAAGGAATAAATTGATTGGTCATCATCAGCTACTATGAGCAGGTTATTGTTAGGGTAGGCAATTTGTTCTATTATTTTAAATTGGATGAGGGAGGTGTCTTGGCCTTCATCTACTTGGATGTAGTCATATCTTCTTCGAATAGACCTTAGTAGGGCCTTGTCATTATTAATTAAGTCAAGGGCAAGGACTTGCATATCATCAAAGTCAATAAAAAAATGCTCTCTTTTGAAGTCTTCATAGCTCCTATAGATTGCTAAAGCATTTTTAATCCTAAGATTATTAAGATAATCATCTCCTAGCATAGCATTTTTCATATAGGATATTTTTGAGAAAAACTCCCTTAAGTCTTCACTAGATATTTTCTTCTTATTAATATCAAAATAAATCCTTTTGACTAGGTCGTACTTATTATAGGAATCATCAGTCTCAAGAAGCCTAATCTCCCTATTATGTTTCTTCAAGTAATTTCTAATAACTAGGTAGCAAAAGGCGTGGATTGTCATGAAGTTAGACTTATTCCCCCTAAATCTCTCCCTCATATCTTGGGCCTGAGCCTTGGAGAAAGTAAGTGTTAGGATTTTTGATGGATCAACTTCTTGGGCTAGGTAGTTAATTCTCTCCAAAAGGGTCGTAGTCTTACCAGCACCTGGTCCCGCTAAAACTAAAATTGGTCCATTTTTTTCTTGAATTACTCGTCTTTGTTCGTCTGTTATCTTCATATATCTATTTTAACATATAAATTAAGAAAATTTATGGTAAAATATATATAAGAGAATAATATGGGGGATATGATGTTAACAACAAATTTTTTGAAATCAAGAACTTCAACAAGAGAATTTAAAGACAAAGAAGTAAGTAAGAGTGATTTAAATAAAATTAATGAATTTTTAGAAAATGAAACTGTAGTTAGTGGAGCTAATGTTAGGCTATGTATAGCAAAAGATGGCGATGAAGTTTATAAGGGACTTCAAGGACTAGCTGGATATGGTGGAATTATGATCAAGGCTCCAACATATATCAGTCTAAGTGTCCTAGATGATGAGCCTAAGAGCCTAGTAGAAGGGGCTTACCTAATTGAAAAATTCATAACCTTTACAGATGGGATGGGTCTTGGCTCATGCTGGATTAGTCTAGGCGATGTTGTAAATGAAGACTTGTATCCATTATTTACAGGTGCTAGTGGAGATATACCTGCTATCCTTGCTATAGGCTATCCACTAAATACCAAAAAGAATGACCACAAATACACAGATAGGATAGCAAATAGCGATATAGTATTTATAGATTCGCTTGATAATCCTGCAACAGATGAGCAACTTGAACAAAGGGGAATAAACGAAATCTTTAACTATGCTAAATATGCTCCATCATCATTTAATAGCCAACCTTGGAGGTTTTTACTAGCAGATGACAAGCTATCAATTTATATAGAAGACTTCAAGGGCAACAATAGCTTGATTGATGCAGGTATAATAATGTATTATATAGATGAGCTAGGTAAGAATATTTCTTCAAACACTAAGTGGGAAATTGAACCTAAAATTACAGGAGAAAAATATACTTATATAGCTAGCAAAAACTTGTAGAGTGAAAATTAATGGGCGCTTAGGCGTCCTTATTTTCTTATAGAAAGGATGATATATTGATTAGATTATACACAGAAAAAGATTTTGAAAAAATGAGAGGTGCGGCAGAGATTTTGTGCCAAACCCACCTTGCTCTTAAGAGGGTTATTAGGGAAGGAATAACTACCCTTGACCTTGATAAGTTTGCCAATAAGTTTATAGTAGATCATAAAAAAGCCATTCCTGCTCAACTAGGTTATTCTGGCTTTCCCTATACCCTTTGTATATCAGTAAATGACGAGATTTGCCATGGTTTCCCATCAGATTATGTACTAAAAGAAGGGGACATAGTATCTATAGATAATGTTATAGAATATGATGGAGGACTTGCAGATTCTTGCTGGACCTATACAATCGGAGAGATGAGCGAAGAGAACCAAAGGCTAGTCGATGTTGACCTAGAATGCCTAAATAGGGGAGTAGCAGCAGCCAAGGTAGGAAATAGGATAGGAGACATCGGTCATGCTATTCAAGAATATGTAGAGGGAGAAAATGGCTTTTCAGTGATAAGAGACTTTATAGGCCATGGTATAGGCAAGGAAATGCATGAAGACCCACAAGTGCCCCACTATGGTAAGGCAGGTAGGGGACCAAGAATTCAAGCAGGGATGGTCTTTACAATAGAACCTATGATTGCTGTAGGAGATTGGAAAATGCAAGTTGATGATAATGGTTGGACAGCTAGAACTAGGGATGGATCTATGGTATCACAATTTGAACACCAACTAATTATCCACGAAGACGGCCCTGAAGTTATTACCAACCAAGACCTATACGAATTAACAGAAGAAGATATCAAATTTATAGACGACTATAAGGCAAAATACTTGTAAAAAATCAAAAGAAAAAGAGCTGGGGTTATCTTCAGCTCTTACTTATTATAATCATCAAGGCTTATTTGATTTTTAGTTTTTTCTCTAACCTTCATTTTTTTATCGTAACAAGACCTGCACAAGGGTTCGTAGAGGTCCTTGGATCCTATTTGAATTCTTGTCTCATCTGTTGATTTCTTATAGGAAACCCAGGCATCATCTCCACAAGATGCGCATATAGCGTGGTGCTTGATAAGTTCATCTGCAATAGGCATGATCTCCTTCATAATTTCAAAAGGCCTTGCCATATAATCCATATCAAGTCCAGATACTACAATAGTTGTATTCATAGCCAAGAGTTTTTGGAAAATTTCTACAACCTCCTTGGGTGGATTTGGAAAGAATTGGACTTCATCTATTCCTACACAATCCAAATCGTTTTGCTTGGCATAATCTAATATTTCGCTAAGGTCTTCAATCTTTATAGCATCAAGTTCCAAATTATCATGACTTACAATTTTCTTATCATCATACCTAGAATCAATTGAGGGTTTGAAGGCAACTATTTTATAGTTTGCAATCTTCATCCTATAAAGTTCCCTCCGTAGGGAAGTTGTCTTTCCTGAAAACATTGATCCAGTATGGACGATTAATTTTGCTTTTCTTCTCATATTATTAAACGTTAAACTTGAAGTTGACTACATCACCATCTTGCATAATATAGTCCTTGCCTTCCATTCTCAAAAGTCCATTTTCTTGGGCCTTGTGGATGGAGCCTTGTTCAACTAAATTCTCATAAGAAACTATTTCTGCCTTGATAAATCCTCTAGAAATATCTGAGTGGATCTTGCCAGCTGCATCGACTGCCTTGGTTCCTTTTTGTATAGTCCATGCCCTAGTTTCCATTTCTCCAGTTGTGAGGAAGGAAATTTGATTTAGTGTCCTATAAGAATCTCTTATAACCTTATCTGTTCCAGATTCACTTAGACCCATCATTTCTAAGAATTCATTTCTTTCTTCGTCATTGTCAATTTGAGAAATCTCTTCTTCTATCTTTGCTGATACTACACTAACTTCAGCTCCTTCTTCTTTGGCAAATTCTCTTACCTTATCTACATAAGTATTTCCTTCACCTTCACTTGCTGCATCTTCTTCATTAACATTGCAGACATAGATAATAGGCTTAGAAGAAAGTAGTTGGTAGGCCCTAAGCATCTTTACTTCTTCATCCTTTAGGTCAAGGACTCTTGCAGATTTTCCTTCTTCTAGGACTTCCTTAATTCTTTTTAGAAGGTCTACTTCGGCACGAGCAGTTTTGTCAGACCTTGCTATTTTTTCTCTTTTTTCTAAGATTTTATCAACTAGTTCAAGGTCAGATAGTATTAATTCAAGGTTGATGGTCTCTATATCCCTTAGAGGATCAACTGATCCATCAACATGAGTTACGTTTGGATCTTCAAAGCACCTTAGGACTTCAACTATGGCATCAGTTTCTCTAATATTAGATAGAAACTTATTACCAAGTCCTTCACCCTTGGATGCTCCCTTAACCAAACCAGCTATATCATAAAATTCGACTGTTGCAGGGACTATCTTCTTGCTCTTACTCATTTCTGCTAATACATCTAATCTCTTATCCGGTACATTTACCAAACCAACATTTGGGTCAATTGTTGCAAAGGGATAGTTTGCAACCAAGGCACCAGCTTTTGTAATGGCATTAAATAATGTAGACTTGCCTACATTAGGTAAACCAACGATTCCTAATTTCATATAATCACTCCATAAAACTTTATTTCAATGATTACATTATAATTGATTTTGGGGAAATATCAATTGTAAAATTTCGTGGCCTATTTGCTTTTATTGTAAAATATGACAAAATTAGTATATTAGTATTTAGAGAAAAGGTGGATATATGACTAATAAGAAATTAAAAATGATAGTAAAATCAAAGAAGCCAACATACGGCAGTGATAGCGCAGCAGGCCTTGACTTGTACTGCTATACTGATGATCCAATCACAGTTAAGCCAGGAGAAACTGTCAAGGTTCATACAGGTGTTAGTGTAGAAATTCCTGATGGATATTTTGGAGCAGTTTATCCAAGATCATCTACAGGCGTCAAAAAACACCTAATGCTTGCAAACACTGTTGGCGTTATAGATAGCGATTATAGGGGAGAGATAGTTACCTTTATATATAACTACGGTAAGGATAGTCAAATAATAGAAAATGGAGATAGACTAGCCCAATTAGTTTTGATACCCTACTTAAGATGTGATATAGAAGAAGTAGACGAATTAAGTGATACCCAAAGGGGTAACAAGGGCTTTGGATCTACAGGTGAGTAATGAATAAGAATAAATCTATAAAAAAAACATTCAAGAAAAATAAATACAATATTATCCTTGTAATTCTTGGTATAATTTTACTTATTTTTTCTTTTAGCTTTGTAGATAAGTTCATTGGAAATTATTCCTTGAGGGATTTCGATGATGAAATAATCATAATAAGAGATCAAGCTAACAAGCAAGAGTCTTTTTCCCTTAATGAATTAAGGAATATGAAGACAACTACAGCCAATGTAAGGTTAAATAATGGTCTGGAGAATGTAAAGATTACAGGAGTATCCCTAGAAAAGTTTTTGCAAGACTTGGGATATGAAGTAAATAATTCTCCTAATCTTTTTATAGAAGATTCTAAAGGATCTATTAGTTCATTTCCAACATCCATAGCCCTAGAAGTAGATAGGGTACTCCTTACCTTTAAGATAAATGATAAACCTAACAAGGAATATGATAAGTCTATGGGTGTGATAAGTCTAATAGATAGCCAAAACGACAGTAAATCTTCTTGGATAGAGGATGTTAAAGTTATAAGTATAGACTAATTAAGTTTAGATTTGAAACAAGGATTTTATATGAACGATAATTTTGAATATAAAAAACTTTCTCCCATGTTAAAACATTATGTTGATGTCAAAAAAGACTTTGTAGACGCAATTCTCCTCTATAGGGTGGGGGATTTCTACGAAGCCTTTTTTGAAGATGCAATAATAATGTCCAAGGTCTTATCCTTGACTCTAACAGGAAAGGATAGCGGTAATGAGAAGAAGGCTCCCATGTGTGGAGTACCTCATCACGTAATAGACAACTATACCTTTAAGCTAGTAAAAAATGGCTATAAGGTAGCTATTTGCGATCAGATAGAAGATCCAAAAGAAGCAAAGGGTCTTGTCAAAAGAGCTATAACTAGGGTAATAACTCCAGGTACAATAACAGATTTAGAAAGTTTAGACAAAAAAGAAAATAACTACCTCTTATCTTTGTATCAAAATAAATATGGTATAGCAATCTCCTATTGTGATATAAGTACAGGTAAACTAGTAAGCCTTGAAATAAAGGGACTATCATCTACTTTGGGTAAGAAGGCGATTGACCAAATAGAAAAAATCAACCCATCAGAAATCCTAGCTAATAGGGATTTATCTGATAAGGACCTCATAAATTATTTTGATAAAAAGAAGATTTTTATAAATTATATCGAAGAAAGTCAAAACTTATTAGAAAGGGCAGAGCTAGTTAGAGAGCATTTAGGTGAAAATAACCTTGAAAAAATTGCGAGTATGAGGCTTTCTGTCTTATCCCTTGCCAACCTAATTGACTATATCTACAAGTACTATAAGGATGAGCTTGTCCATATCAACAATCTCGATATCCTAGAAATATCTGACTATATGGATCTTGCAGCGTCTACTGCCAAAAATCTAGAATTATTTAAGAACCTTTCTACTAATACAAGAGATAATTCCCTTATAAGTCTCCTAGATAAGGCTGACACCGTAATGGGATCGAGGCTAATAAATGAATTTCTAGAAAGACCCCTTATTGATAAGTACAAGATTGATAGGCGTGCTTCTATTGTAGAAGCCTTTTATAAAGATAATATCTTATCCAAAAATGTATCAAATATCCTATCTGACATCTATGACCTAGAAAGACTCCTAGGAAAAATCTCCTACAAGAGAGCCAATGGACGTGACTTTATAAGTGTCAAAAATTCAATAAGGAATATACCAAAACTCAAGGTTCTGCTTAAGGAATCTTCAGACGATCTTATTAAAGACCTAGGAGAAAATATTCCGGATATTGAAGATATTTATGACCTAATAGATAAGGCAATCATAGATAATCCTCCTATCAGCATAAGTGAAGGTGGCATAATAAAAGAAGGATATGATGGGAACCTTGATAAGCTCAAAAAATCAGCTACAGATGCCCAAGAGGAATTACTAGCCTATGAAAATGATCAAAGAGAATCAACTGGTATCAAGACCCTAAAAATAATCTATAACAAGAATAATGGCTACTCCTTAGAAGTAACGAAAACTAATATAGAAAAGGTACCTGATACTTATATTAGAAAACAAACACTTAAAAACCAAGAAAGATACACTACAGAAAAATTAGAAGAGATTTCTACCTTAATACTATCAGGTAAAGATAGGGTAAATGACCTTGAATATGAATTATTTAAGGGGGTAAGAAACTTTATCTTAGAAAATACTAGCAGGCTACAAAGCCTAGCCAAGATTATAGCGAGGATTGATGCCCTAAATACCTTCGCAAGGCTTGCCAAGGCCAATAACTATGTCAGGCCTATTATTACTACTGATAATATTATAAAGATAAGGGATGGCAGGCATCCAGTTATAGAAAATAACCTAAATGAAAATGAATTTATCCCAAATGATACCGACATAGGAGAAGAAGATAACCTTATTCAAATTATTACAGGTCCTAATATGGCAGGTAAGTCTACCTATATGAGGCAAATGGCCCTTATTATTATCCTTGCTCAAATAGGATCCTTTGTTCCGGCAAGCGAGGCTCATATTTCTGTATGTGATCAAGTATTCACAAGGGTAGGGGCAAGCGATAATATTTCTAAGGGCGAGTCTACCTTTATGCTAGAGATGAATGAGGTTAGCAATATCCTAGCCAATGCAAGTAAAGATAGTTTCATTATCTTAGATGAAGTGGGGAGGGGAACATCATCCAATGATGGCTTGTCTATAGCCATGGCTCTTGTCAAATACTTGAGTAAAAATAAGAAGGCCAAGACTGTCTTTGCGACCCACTTCCATGAACTAACCATTTTGGAAAAAGACCTCCCTAATGTCAAAAATTTCAAAATAGATATCCTTGAAGAAAATAATAACCTAGTCTTTTTAAGAAAAATTTCTAATGGGAAGGCTGATAGGTCTTATGGGATAGAAGTTGCCAAATTAAGTGGGCTTGATGATGAAATAATCGATGACGCCAAGCTTATTATGGAAAAACTTGATTCTGGAGATGATATTTTTGATATGGATAAGGAAAAACAAATCACCTCATCCCTCAAAGAAATAGAAGATAAAGGCCTTAGAGAAATTAAAGAAAAGGCAGCGAGTATCGATATAAATTCCCTAACACCAATAGAAGCTATGAATGAATTAAATGAGCTTGTTAAAAAGATTGGACGCTTATAATGGCAATTATACAATTAGATCAAAATACAATTGAAAAAATAGCGGCAGGGGAGGTAATAGAATCTCCTGTTTCAATCATAAAGGAATTGGTAGAAAATTCAATTGATGCAGGCAGTGATAAGATAGTTGTTGAGATTAAAAATGGTGGCAAGACTTACATCAGGGTTACTGATAATGGTTCAGGGATAAAATCCGATGAATTAGTCCTTGCCTTTAAGAAACATACCACATCCAAGATCAATAATTTTGATGACTTATACGAGATAAATTCCCTAGGCTTTAGGGGAGAAGCCCTAGCGAGTATTGTAACTGTAAGTAATGTTAGCGCAGTAAGTAAAACTCCTGATGAAATAATCGGATCAAAGATTGTCTTTGATAAGGGCGAACCTAGCCTTTCTAGTATAGCGACCAATACTGGTACAAGCATTATCGTAGAGGACTTATTTGGCAATTTGCCGGCTAGACGTAAATTTCTAAAGTCTGATACCCTAGAGTCAAATGCTATAACAAAGTTAATGTATGCCCTTGCTATAGGTTATGAAAATATATCATTTAAGTATATCAAGAATGATAATATAGAATTTGCTACAAATAAAAATGATGATTTTGTAAGCAAGGTGGCATCCTTGTTTGATGACAACTTGTCAGATAGCCTTATAAAAATATACGGAGAAAACGAGTCCTATAGCATATCTGGCTATGTAACTAATCCTAACTACTATAGGGGTAACAGGTCCCTTCAATATATATTTGTAAATGGTAGGCTAGTCGATAATAAGCTAATTAGGAATAGGATAGAGCTAGCCTATAGGTCACTCATACCTCAAAACAGGTATCCTGCATTCTTTGTTTTTGTGACAACTGATCCCAAAAATATTGATGTAAATATCCATCCAGCCAAAAGACAGGTCAAATTTACCTACGAAGAGGACCTTACTTCACTAATAGATGAAGAGATGAATACTGTGCTTTCTACTAATAAGGATCCACGAGCAATTAGAGCAGAAGAGAAAAAAGAATCTATCTTAGACTTTTCTTCTTATGAGGACCTATTAGAAAAATACAACAAGACTAATAGTCTAGTTAGAGAAAGGATAGAAGATAGTTACGGAAGGGAAGATGAAAAACAAGATTCTGACTTTTTTGATCCTAATATAGACTTGTTAGCTAATATGGAAACTCGCTCAGTAGATCAAAAAGAAGTTAAGGATATAACTAATAATATAAGCCAAGATACTTTCTTAGTAGAAGTTGATTTTACCTACAAGACTTCAGTATTTAAAAGGTTTTCTATTTTTGAGAAGAAAGATAGACTTTTGATACTTGACCACCGTAGGGCTTCAGAGAAGATAAACTTTGATAGGTTTATTGAAGAATTTGAGTCAAGTGGGGTTAATGGACAAATTCTTTTGGTTCCAGAAATCCTTAATCTAAGGGAAGACGATATAGAAAAATTTAAGGCTCAGAAGGAAATAATAACAAAACTTGGATTTGATGCCGATGTCTTATCTGATACATCGATAGTTATAAGAGGGATACCAGCTCTCTTTGATGGTAATTTAGATTCAAAATTAATCTATGACTTTCTAGATATTGACTATAAGAGGGATATTGATTATATAAAAAAGGATCTTTCAAAGATTGTTAGAAAATTATCATTTAAAAGAGGGGATAAGATAGGCAAGAGAGAGGCTGAAAGTTTCCTAGAAAGCCTATTTAATTCACCTAATCCTTATAAAACTTATGAAGGAAAGTCAACCATGATAGAGATAGGAGTCAACGATTTGGAGAAATATTTTGAAAGATAGACTTATAATTATAACTGGGCCGACAGCCTCAGGTAAAAGTGATATTGGAATAAATTTGGCTAGGACCTTAGATTCATCAATTATATCAGCTGATAGCCAGCAAGTGTACAAATTTATGGATATTGGTACAAATAAAACTTTAGATACTGGCTCTGTTAATCAGTACTTACTAGATCTAGTTAACCCAGATGAAAACTTTTCAGTTAATGATTTTTCTGAGTCAGCTAATGACCTAGTAAGGAAATTAAATAGTGAGGATAAGATACCTATTGTTGTTGGTGGTACAGGCTTTTATATAGATTCTCTCCTTTTTGATATGAATTATGGAAGGGTCGAAAAAGACGAAAATATAAGGAAAGACCTAAAAAAACAAGCTGATAACAAGGGTTCTGAATTTCTTTATAAGAAGCTACTTTCAATTGATGAAGAGACTGCCAAGAAATACCATCCTAACGAAGAAAATAGGATAATAAGGGCTCTTGAAATATATGAATTAACTGGCAAGAAGCCCTCAGATCTTAGGAAGGGACTCAATCAATTAAAGGAGAATATAGATCCTATAATATTTTCCCTTAATTATGACAATAGGGATATTCTCTATGAGAGGATTAACACGAGGGTATTAAAAATGTTAGAAGCTGGTCTATTAGATGAAGTTAAAACCCTAATCAAGGTCTTTTCTTTAAACAAGGACTCCCAGTCCATGGCAGCAATTGGATACAAGGAAGTCTTAGATTATCTTGATGGAAAATTGCCTTATGATGAAATGGTTGATCTTATTCAAAAAAATACAAGACACTATGCCAAGAGACAAATAACATGGATGAAGAAGTACTTACAATATCCTTTTACCTACCAAATTAAGATGGATATTTTAGATAAAAATGATGCAAGTGATGTTATATTGAGTATTATAAAGGAATTTTATGGATTATAGCAAGATAAATGAAACATATAAGTTAGATAATGATTTTGATGATTTTATAAAAAGTTGCGAAGTTAAAATTAGAAAGAAGTTTGACCACCTAGAAGACCTAGCTGAGTTTAACCAAATGAAGGTACTTAGAGCCTTTAAAAGTAATAACTTAGAAACTACAGATTTTAATAGTGGAACAGGCTATGGTTATAGTGATACTGGGTCTGATAAAATTGAGGCGATTTTTGCAGATATCTTTGATACAGAAGCCGCTCTTGTAAGACCAAGTATAGTATCAGGTACCCACGCCTTGTCTATTGTTCTTTACGCCTTACTCAACAAGGGAGATAAAATCTTATCAATAACTGATGATCCCTATGATACTATGCAACAAGTCATAGGTATAGCCGGAGATAAGGCTGGTAACCTTAAGGAAAGGGGCATCTTATATGATAAAATCCCCTTGGATTCCAATTCCCAAATTTCCCATGATAAGATTAAAGAAAAGCTAACAGATGATACTAAGATCTGTCTTATCCAAAGATCAACAGGTTATACCCAAAGAAGGGCATTTTCTATTGATGAAATTAAAAGAGCCATCGATGAAATAAAGGCAGTAAATCCTAATACTATAGTATTTGTAGATAATTGCTATGGGGAATTTACGGAAGAAATAGAGCCAAGTCAAGTTGGTGCTGATATTATAGCCGGTTCTTTAATTAAAAACTTAGGTGGTGGTATAGCCATAACTGGGGGCTATATTTGTGGTAGGCAAAAGCTAATAGATTACTGTGCCAATACCCTAACAGCTCCTGGTATAGGAAAGGATGAGGGACTTAGCTTTGGTACAAGTCGACTAGTAGCTGAGGGCTTATATTTTGCCCCTCATATAGTAAAGGAAGCTATGAAAGTAGCTCTTTTATTCGCTTCAGCCTTTGAAGAATTGGGTTATAATACTATTCCAAGATTAGATGATATTAGATCTGATATCGTTCAAGCAATAGAGCTTAAGGACGGAGAAAAGATCAAAGTCTTCTGTAAGGCTATCCAAGAAGCATGTAGTGTTGATTCAAACTTTATACCAGAATCCTATCCAATGCCTGGCTACGAGGATCCTGTAATAATGGCGGCTGGTGGTTTTGTAGAAGGAGCAACTTCAGAGCTTTCTGCAGACGGTCCAATTAGAGAGCCTTATACAGTTTACCTCCAAGGTGGACTAAACTACTACCATGGTAAGCTTGCCCTAAAGGTAGTCCTAGACCGTTTTAAGAAAAATAATTTTATATGATGAATTGCAAATAATATTGCGACATCTAAATCAAACTAAGTTCGTGCATAAATAAATCAAATGGAGTTTGATATCCAAGGCATTTTCCAGCTCTAGTATTAAGCTCCATTAAGTTTTTAATTAATTCTTCTATTTCAATTTTAGCTAAATCAGTTTTCTTTGGGTAATATTTTCTTAATAGTCCATTAGAGTTTTCATTACTTCCTCTTTGCGAAGCTGAATACGGATCGGCAAAGTAAAAGTCTATCCCTTGATTTTTACTCCTTAGATTAAGGAAATAAAAGGTATTACTAGGATTGAAACGGCGAAGATGATCATGGTTTTTATGAAAGTTGCCTCTCCAGTAGCCTGGTTAAAGTCTTCTGGCTTTAGG
>JALEUV010000024.1 GCA_022780515.1 Anaerococcus sp.
AGATTAGACCATAACGGAGGAGGTATTCCTCCAATTTTAGATAAATTTACGTTATTTTTTGAAAAACTGATAATTTTAAGAATGCAGACAGAAAAAGCGCCGATAAATCCGATCTATTAGTGGATTTGTCGACGCTCTGACAAGGCACCTGCCTTGCTCTATTTTTATAATATGTAGTGGTGGAGATGAAGGGGTTCGAACCCTTGTCCGTAGAAAATTCCCCGATAGCATCTACAAGCTTAGTAAGTTTTGTGTTTTCGCTTAGGTAGTTAAAAACTCACAAAAAGTTCCTAGGCTAGCTTCATTTTACTACTTGTATGGCAAAGCTTAGATACAAGAGTTGTCGCGTGGTTTATGAAACAAATATCAGGCTTGCGACGAGCCTAATATTTATTGCTGCCTAAAATTAGGCAGCTAGTGCGAAGTTTGCTTCGCTGTTGTTGTTTGCGTTTATATTTAATTGCCAATTTACGTTTTAGCATACGACTTGCTACTAAAGATTCCTTGACCACGTCGATACCAAGTCATCCCCATAATTTGAACTATACTTTAATAAATCTTCTTGTCAAAAGTTACATTTTAAGTTAAAATATAAGTGAGAAAAGGTTTTTTACAAACCTTATTTAAAAAAGTTTTATTATACTTATTGGGTATATATATAATAATTTAAGATTTCTTAGTTAAGGAGGAGTTATGAGAAATTCAAACAAGATAGCAGCGATGCTTTTGGCTGGTGGACAAGGTTCTAGGCTTAAAGCGTTGACTAGGAATATGGCTAAGCCTGTTGTACCTTTTGGTGGCAAGTATAAAATAATTGATTTCGCCTTATCAAATGCGACCAATTCCGAGGTTAAGGATATTGGAGTCTTGACCCAATACAAGCCTCAATTATTAAACGAGCATTTGGGCATTGGAGCACCTTGGGATTATGACAGGAATTTTGGTGGCCTTAGAATTTTGTCCCCATATTATACTGAAGAAGGTGGTAGGTGGTTTGAAGGAACTGCTTCTGCTATTTTTGAGAATATTAATTATTTAGACCAAGTAAATCCTGAATATGTTTTGATTTTATCAGGAGACCATATTTATAAGATGGACTATAGGAAACTTCTAGATGTTCATAAGGAAAAGGGAGCTGATTGTACCATAGCAGTTATGGAAGTAGATTGGGATGAGGCTTCTAGGTTTGGTATTATGAATACTGATGAAGATGATAGGATTGTAGATTTTGAAGAAAAACCAGCAAATCCTAAGTCTAACCTAGCTTCTATGGGAATTTATATCTTTAACTGGCAAGTTCTTAGAAAAGAATTGGTTGAGGATAGCAAGGACCCTAATTCTTCTAATGACTTTGGTAAGGATATAATTCCAAAGATGCTTAATGAAGGACTTAACCTATATGTTTATAAGTTTGATGGCTATTGGAAGGATGTAGGAACAGTAAGAAGTTATTGGCAAGCCAATCTCGACTTGATAGATCCTGAAAATGAGCTAGATATTTACAATGATGACTGGAGAATTTATACTAAATCTTTAAATTTACCTCCTCATAGGATTGGTAATAATGGAGAGTTGTCTGAATGTCTAGTAAACGAAGACTGTGTTATAGATGGTAAGGCTGAGAATTCTGTCTTATTCTCATCAGTGGAAATTGAAGAGGGAGCAGAAGTTTATAACAGTGTCCTACTAAATAGTGTAAAGATAAAAAGTGGGGTTAAGGTTTATAATTCAGTTGTAGCTTCTGATATGGAGATTAGTGAGAATATTGGAAGCGAAAATGATAGCAACGTTTACCTTGTGAGTCAAGAGGGTATTGAGGAGGAATAAGATGCCAAATATTGTAGCTTTAATATATAGTAGTGAGTTTAACGAAAGCAATTATGGCGAGTTATGTAAGTCAAGACCTGATTATATGCTTCCATTTGGTGGAAGATACAGGATAATCGACTTTGCCTTATCTAATTTAACTAATCATGATATATCTAGTGTAATTTTGTGTGCTGATAGGATGTTAAGATCCACAATCGACCATATAGGTAATGGTAAATCATGGGAACTTAATAGGAGAAATGGTGGACTTTTGATTAACTCACCTGGAACAAGTAGGTATAGTGAGATTGAAACTTATTATGACACTATAAGATATTTTGAAGATCATAATAGCGAATATGTTTATATAAAGAACCCAATGTATATCAACAAGGAAGATATAACTGATGCCTATGAAAAGATGAAGGATGAGAACTTAGACTGCTTGATTTTCTCTACCAAGACTGTAGATAAAGATGGTAATTATTTAAATAGAAAGATTATATCATCTGATGAAAATGGCAAGCCACAAAGTGTGGGTATCAACCTTGGTATATCTGATGAGATAGATCTTTTCCTAGGATCATTCATGATTAAGACTGAAGTCTTCCTTAGGGTACTAAGACTTGCAATGGAGAGAGACTCCAAGATGAGCCTTCTAAATGCTATTTTTACCTTGGGTGGAGATTTGAACATAGATTTTTATAGGGAAGATAAGGGATTTGAAATAATATCTGATACCAACTCATTCTTTGATGCGAATTTGAGACTATTGGATAGGGAAGTATTCAATGAATTATTCTACCAAGACGGCCTTGTATATACCAAGTCAAAGGACGAACCTTCAACCTCTTACACTAAGGAATCTCAAGTTAGAAATTCTCTTATAGCCAATGGTGCTATTATCAAGGGACAAGTTGAAAACTCAATTATCTTTAGGGGAGTTACTATAGGTAAGGGTGCAGTTGTCAAGAATTCAGTTATTTTCCAAGATACTGATATAGGTGATGGAGCAATTTTGAACTTTGTTATAACTGATAAGAGAACTAAGATTAGCAAGGACACTAGGTTATTTGGTAATAGGTCTCATCCATTTGTTACAAATAAAAATGAAGTTTTAGAGAAAGGAAATTAAGATGAATGTACTTTTTCTTAGTGGAGAAGCAGTACCTTTTATAAAGACAGGAGGGCTTGCTGATGTTGCTGGAGCCCTTCCTAAAGAACTTGTCAAAAAAGGTGTAGATTGTAGGGTAGTTATCCCACTATATAAGGATATTGACGATAAGTATAGGCAAAAAATGGAAAAAATCGCAGAGTTTTATGTTGATTTGGACTGGAAACATCAATATGCTGGCGTTTACGAACTAGAATGGGATGGGGTTAAGTTCTACTTTATAGATAACCTTGAATATTTTGGCAGTAGGGATGGCATCTATGGCTTCGATGATGATCCAGAGAGATTTATCTACTTCTCCAAAGCCTGCACACTTTTGGGAAAATATATCAATTTTAAGCCAGATATAATCCATTCTAATGATTGGCATACAGCCATGGTAAATGTATTTGTAAATGATTTTAGAAAGGGTGATCATTATTACGATGATATAAGAACCTTGTTTACTATACATAATTTAAAATACCAAGGGGTATTCGACTCTGACTACCTAAGACTTGCTGGTCTTTCAGGCTATTATTTCAATGAAAACGACCTTAAATTCTATGATGCCATTAACTTTATGAAGGGTGGTATTATTCATTCTTCATTCGTAAATACTGTATCAGAAAATTATGCCAGAGAGATCCAATATCCATTCTATGGAGAAGGACTTGATGGTATCATTAGGAAATATGCAGGTAAGCTTAAGGGCATAGTAAATGGTATAGATTTTGATATTTGGAATCCTGCCAAAGACGGTATTCTAACTCAAAACTTCGATATTGATTCTATAGACCAAAAGGTAAAAAATAAACTAGCCCTCCAAGAAAAATATGGCCTTCCTCAAAGGGACGATGTTCCTCTAATAGGAATTTGTTCTAGACTTACCGAGATGAAGGGACTTGACCTAGTTAGGTATATCCTAGAAGAATTGCTCCAAGAAGATGTGCAATTTGTTGTCTTGGGTACTGGAGAATATACTTACGAGGAGATGTTCAAATATTTCGAGTGGAAGTATCCAGACAAGCTTGCAGCAAGAATTTACTATAGTTCAGATGAGAGCCATCTAATCTATGGAGCATCTGACCTCTACCTAATGCCTTCTATATCAGAACCATGTGGTATCAGTCAGCTGATAGCTATGAGGTATGGGTCACTTCCTATAGTAAGGGAAACTGGAGGACTTAAGGATACAGTTACAGCCTACAATGAATACACAGGAGAGGGCACAGGATTCTCATTTGCTAATATAAATGCTCACGAGCTATTATTCTGTATCAAAAATGCTATCGACCTCTATAGAAACGATAGGGAAAGCTTTAATAGGCTAATCAGAAATGCAATGAGCCAAAAGAACGACTGGGAAATGTCTGGAGAAAAATATTTAGAATTATATAATGAAATTAAAGTCAAATAATATAAGCCAAGATGCGTTATTAGAAAGAATACAAGATTATTTGTATTCTTTTTATGCTAAAGATATTAAATACGCAAGAATAAATGAAATATATGACTGCTTATGTAGGTCCCTAATGGAAGAGATAGGGAAAAAATGGGTTGCTTGCAAAGCCAAAAACGATGGCTATGAAGTATATGTCCTAAGTTTTGAGTACCTTCCAGGGAAATTTATTACAGACTATATTTATAAGCTCGGTATCGAAGAAGTTGTCGGAAGCCTTATGAGTAAGATCGGTTTTAGTCTTAAAGACTTAGTAGACTTTGAAAAGCAAGCCAATATTGGTGTTGGAGATATAGGAATAGGATCAAGCTATATAATAGGGGAGCTTGCCAACAAAAAAATCAGGTCAGTCGCCTATGCCCTAAGGTATGAAAATGGCAATCTCAAGCAAAAAATTGTCGATGGTAAGCAGGTAGAATACAGCGAGTATTGGTTAGCCAATGGCTACAATTGGGAGCATAAGAAGGGTTTTTCCTATGATTTAGAGATTGATGGGAGGAATATAAAATCTTCAGCCTATGACATACCAATCCTATCTGATGATGCTCAATTTGTAGCAACCCTTAGACTTTTTGAGGCAGAGCCAAGTAAGTCTGTAGACTATGAGGACTTTACCAGGGGAGATTTCTTCAAGGCCTATGATGACTATATTGCAGCAAGCAGTATCAATCAGTTCTTGTATCTGGACGATTCTTCCTATGATGGAAAACTGATAAGGCTCAAGCAAGAATACTTCTATACAAGCTCAGCAGTAAGGGATATATTTAAGAGATATAATAATAAGTATGATTCAATAGATGGAATGGAAGATAGGATCAAGATTATAGTAAATGACGTGCATCCGACCCTGGCGTTGGTAGAATTTGTAAGAATTTTACTTGATGACTATGGTTATAGCGTAAGAGATGCCATCAAGGTATGTCGTAAGGTCTTTGAGCATATTGCCTTCTCAATAACCGATGATACCATCGAAACCTATCCTGTAGATATGCTAAAGAGGGTCAACGAGGATGTCTTATCGACTATATTAAGTATCCAAGAAGAACTAAAGCTCGAAGAAGAGAAATTTGAAATCATATCCTACGGCACCATCTACCTTAAAAATATAAATCTCGCCCTATCAGACCAGTATTATTACCTATCCAAGGTACTAAAGGACGAGAAGACATCTACTAGGCCTCTAGCCTTTACCTCCCTAGGCACTGATAGGACCAAGTATGTAGACTCCAACAACTACGAGCTAATGGAGGTTCTTAAAGAGTTTGGGATAGGATCTAGCAAAAAAGAAGAATTAATAAAAATTGATGGGCTAAGGGAAGATAGATATTTTCGAGAGAGGCTAGAAGAGGCGAAGTTTGTCAACAAAAAAGATCTAATTTACCTAACAAAAGAAGAAAAAATAAACCCTTATTCTCTCTTTGATGTAGGCCTTTCTATAATTCATGAGAGTAAGAGGCAAATATTAAAGGGGCTTGCTATTGCCTACAAGTTTTTCACCTTTAGGGAAAACTCCAACCTAACCTATACGCCAACTACCTATATCTTCTCTGGTAAGGCAAACGAGGGCTATTTTATGGCCAAGGAAACCATCAAATTCATCCTAGCCCTCAAGTACCTTATCGATAGGGATAAGATTATAAGAGAGAAAATAAAGATAGTTTTTGTAGAAGACTTGGATGTGGAAAAGGCAAAAATAATTATTAAAGCAAGTGATATCTACAATAACCTAACCCTTGCGAGCCTTGATAATGAAGACTTTCATTTATTAAATTCCTGCCTAAATATGTCAAATATAATTTCAACTAGGGGTGGGATTACTTACAATATTGACCAGAAAAATTCCATCTATAAGCTAGGTCAAAGCATAGATGAAATAAAAAATGATAAGTTTTATAGGGCTAATGATTTTTACTATGGATCTCCTATGGTAAAATATACAATAGAAAATTTAATTAAAGAGCCCTATGCTAATTTCCCCTATGACTTCAAGGTTATGTATGATCAAATAATGATGTATAACGATTCATTTAGGATTTTTAAGGACCTAGAAGACCTAGGTAATCTAATGGATCAAGTAGCTAGGGACTACCTGGACGAAGAAAAATGGGTTAAGGGGGAAATTGATAATATCTTATGGGCTAATAATTTCATCTTAGATGATAAGATTGTAAGGAAGAGGTAAATGACAGTTAGACAAAGTGACTATGAGAAGAAAATATTTAACTTAGACTATGAAGATATCAAAGACGAAAAATTAGGAGCCCTATATACAAAAGAAAAAACGACCTTTAGAGTTTTTGCGCCCTTTGCAAAAGAAGTTGACCTATTGATTGCTGATGACTATAGGAAGGCTAGGAAAAAAAAGATTCCTATGAACCAAAATGATCTTGGGATATATGAGGCAACCCTTGATGGGGATTACGATGGATATTTTTATACCTACCTAGTAGATAATAAAAACCAAGTTACCGATCCCTATTCCTTAAGCTCATCTATAAATTCCCTGGCATCAGTAGTTATTGATCGCAGTAAAACAGACCCTGAGGGTTTTAGAGATACAAGTTATCCAGATAATAAAGAAGAAGATGCTATAATTTATGAGCTAAGTGTAAAAAATTATACAGCAGATCCCACTAGTAATGTTAAAAATAGGGGGAAGTTTCTAGGCCTTAGTGAAAATAATACTAGCTACAAGAATCTTACTACAGGTCTAAGCCACCTAAAGGAGCTTGGAGTAAGTCATGTTCAGCTCTTACCCATCTATGATTTTATTTCGGTTGATGAGGATGGGGATAGATTTTTTGATGATGATAACTATAATTGGGGCTATGACCCAGAGCTTTACTTTAGCCCAGAGGGATCATATAGCACCAACCCCTACGACCCCCAAGCAAGGATGAGGGAATTAAAGAAAATGGTAAAGTCCTTCCATGAGGAGGGCATATCTATAGTGATGGATGTGGTCTTTAACCATACCTTTAAGTCCTATGATTCAAACCTAAATACCCTAGCCCCTAATTACTATTATAGGATGAATGATGATGGGAGCTTTTCTAATGGGTCAGGAGTTGGAAATGAGCTTTGCAGCGAGAGGGCCTTTGTTAGAAAGCTAATTATTGATGCCCTAACCTATTGGGTTTTGGAATATAAAATAGATGGCTTTAGGTTTGACCTAATGGCCCTAATAGATATAGATACAATAAAAATTGCCCTTAAAAAACTAAAGCAAATAAATCCCAACCTTATCATATATGGTGAACCTTGGATGGCCTTCACGTCGCCCCTTCCCCTTGATAAGCAAATTTTAAAGGGAAGTCAGAGGTCGTTTGGCTTTGGGCTCTTCAATGATGACTTTAGGGATAGCATCAAGGGAGATGTAAATGGCTATGGCAAGGGTTATATCCAAGGGATATACTCCTACAAGAATGATCTAGAAACTGGCATTGCAGGATCTATTGCCTACGATAATAGAAGGTCTGGTTTTGCAGATGATGCCAGCGAGACCATTAATTATTTTAATTGCCATGATAATTTGATTCTGTATGATAAGCTAGCAATTTCCCTTAATCAAAGTGAAAGTATAGACGATTATGTGAAGATGGCCCTGGGAATTATTTTCTTATCCTTTGGTAAGCCTTTTATTTATGAGGGCAATGAATTTAACCATACCAAGAACAATGATGCTAATTCCTACAATTCCCCATTATCAAATAACGCCATTAGATGGGACCAAAAGGAAAAAAATCTTGGTATTTTTACCTACACCAAGGAACTTATCAAGCTAAGAAAGAAGATAAGAACCCTAAAAGTCACCAAGGCAGAAGATATAAAGAAGTCCCTAAGCTTTATGGATGGACTCGATGATTCCTTGATAGCCTATGAACTAAAAAACTTTGATGAAGATTACCTGATAGTGATTAATGGGGATACCAAGGACCAAGTTATTGACAAGGAAAGGCTTGAAGAATTTCTTGAGAATAAAGATTTAAAAGTTACAAATGTTTTCTCAAAAAAGGGTATAAATGAAGTAAGAGTGGATCTAAGTATGGGTCTTAGAATAGATTATAAGTCTGTTAATGTTTATAGAATAGGAGATTAATTATGGACTACAAAGAAAGATATGAAAAATGGTTAGAAGATGACAGGTTTGATGAAGAAACAAAGAAAGACCTTCAAAGTATAAAGGATGATGAGGAGGAAATCAAAGACAGGTTCCACCAATCCTTAAAATTTGGAACAGCAGGTCTAAGGGGAAAACTCGGTGCCGGTACAAACAGGATGAACATCTACAATGTGGCTCAAGCTACCCAGGGTTTTGCAGATACCATAGCAGAAGAGGGAGAAGAAGCCAAAAAACGTGGTGTGGCTATAGCCTATGATGTAAGATACATGTCAGAAGAATTTGCCAAGATTACAGCAGAAGTCTTTGCAGCAAATGGAATAAAGGTTTACATCCACAAGGAAATTCAACCTACCCCAGTTTGTTCATACACTATTAGAAAGCTAAATTGTGCAGCAGGTGTTATGGTAACAGCAAGCCATAACCCAAGAGAATACAATGGCTATAAGGCTTACAACAACGAAGGCAGCCAAATCCTCGATGAAACTGCTGATAAAATCCTAGGCCATATAGCAGATCATGATGACTTCTTTGCAATTGAGAGATTGCCATTCGAAGAGGGACTAAAAGATGGAATTATTGAATATGTTAGTGACGAGCTAATAGAAGATTATATAAAGGAAATCCTCGACTGTACTATAAATGATGAGGGAATTGATAAGGACATCAAGGTTGTTTACACTCCTCTAAATGGTGCAGGCAATAAGCTTGTTAGAAGAATCTTAGATGAGAGAGGATTCAAAAATATTTATGTAGTTAAGGAACAAGAAAATCCTGATCCTGACTTCACAACAGTAGGATATCCTAATCCAGAAGACCCTAAGGCCTTCAAATACAGCGAAAAATTAGGCAAAGAAGTAGGGGCAGACCTACTACTAGCAACAGACCCTGATTCAGATAGGTGTGCTGTAGAAGTAAGGGATGAGAAAGGAGAATATGTATTCTTGACAGGTAACCTCATAGGTTCTCTACTAACAAAATATATCCTGGGAGCATTAGATGAAAATGGAGAACTTCCAGAAGATGGAGCTGTTGTTAAGTCCCTAGTATCAACAGACCTAGTTAAACCAATTGCCAATAAATACGGTGTCAAGGTCTATGATGTACTCACAGGCTTTAAAAATATCTATGCCGTTGCCAATGAACTTGATGCCAATAAGTCTGGTAAATTCATCTTTGGATTTGAAGAGTCAATCGGCTATAACTACAAGGACTTTGTAAGGGATAAGGATGCAGTGAACTCTGCTATGATGATAACAGAGATGGCAGCCTACTATAAGGCAAAGGGCAAGACCCTCCTTGATGTAATAAATGAAATCTTTGAAGAATATGGTTACTACTCTAACGAAGTAATCGCTATAGTTCTCGAAGGACTTGACGGCCAAGAAAGAATATCAAGGATTATGACTCAAATTAGAGAAAATCCTTATGAAGAAGTAGTTGGCCTAAAGGTTAAAAATATAATTGACTACCAAAACGATGATACAGGACTTCCAAAATCAAATGTTTTGAAATACTACCTAGAAGATGATTCTTGGTTTGCTATTAGACCTTCTGGTACTGAGCCAAAGATTAAACTCTACATCAATGCCATAGATGATAGCAAGGAAAAATCAGAGAAGAAACTTAAAGAAATTAATGTCTTCATGCAAGGAGAGATAGATTCAATAGAATAATAAATATAAGACGTAAGCTCTAGCTTATGTCTTTTTGCTTGCGAGCTTTTATTATTGGTATAGTTATTATAGGATATACTTGAACTTTTAGAGCAAATATCATAATATATATCCAAAGGAGACCTCTATGGAAAAATTTTTTAATTTTATTGATAGGATATTTTCAGTAAGTGTATTTGGAAATTTGACCCTATACCAATTACTTTCAACTATATTAAAATACATATTTGTTTTTATAGTGTTTTATTTTATATATTCAATTATAAAAATCATCTACTACGATGTAAGGACTACCCTAAAGAAGGAGTCCAAGTCTGATACCTTCTTGAGGCTTGTTAATATGGACCAAGAATTTGACTTTGTCACCCAAGAATTTTACTACCTAGCTTCTGACAATACCATAGGTAGGGATGATAGGAATTCTATTTCTATCAAGGATAAGTTCTTGTCTAAGTTTCATGCGAGAATTGTAGAAGATGAAGGGATTTACTTCTTGGAAGATTTGAAAAGTGCCAATGGAACCTTTTTGAATGGGGAAAAGATAGCAGATGCCATTGAGCTTAAGAGTGAAGATATTATAGATATGGGAAGACTAAAATTCTTATTTATCCAAGGTGGTAGCAATGATTAGGGCCTTCGATCTTAACTTAAGGAAAAAAAGTGTCGAAAGAAGGGCTATATTCTTGCTCTTTATCTTTGAGTTCCTATCCCTATCCTTATCCATGATATATAATATAGAAACCCTAACCAAGTCGGACTTCATAACCTATGTTTTGATCCTTCTGGCTACAGTTTCTTCAACCCTTATTATAGGGAAAATATCTTCTACAAGTTCGATTTTGCTAATGATTGTGAATATGCTATTTTCCATTGGTGTAGCAATAATTTATAGGTTAGATCCAGGACTTGGTAAGAGGCAGCTCAATTATTATTTGGTGGGACTAGTGGTCTTTTTCCTTACATATTTTATCTTAAAAAAGATTCATATTTGGCATAAGCTAAATAAATTTTATGTGGGGATTAGTATATTTTTGTTTGCCATAACCCTAGTATTTGGTTCCTATATAGGAGGAGCTAAGAACTGGATTATCCTTGGACCAATCAGTATCCAGCCCTCAGAATTTATCAAGGTACCCCTTGCTTTTTTCATAGCAAGTTTTTATACCCACTACTATGAGTACACGAAAATGCCCTTTGGCAAGTACTATATGAACTTTATAATCTATATTTTTATAGGGTTTTTATTCTTACAAAAGGACTTGGGAACTGCCCTTATATTTTTTGGGACAATGATCTTAAGTCAATTTGTCTATGATAAGGATAGGAAGCTTATTCTTATTAATATGATTTTGATGATTATGGGATCAATTGTGGCCTACTTCTTATTTGGCCACGTAAGAATAAGGGTTGCTACATGGAAGGACCCTTGGTCAGATATAGATGTTACTGGCTATCAGATAACCCAGGCACTTTTTGCCATGGCTTCTGGTGGGCTATTTGGATCTGGTATAGGCCTTGGTAGGCCAGACTTTGTACCAGTTGCAGAATCAGATTTTATCTTCCCTGCTATCTGTGAAGAAATGGGAGTATTTATGGGGATTGCCGTTATACTTTTGTTTATGATACTTGTATATAGGGCAATAAAAATTTCCCTCATCCAAAAGGATAGGTTCTATTCGATCTTGGCCTTTTGTATAGGGATCCTCTTTGCCCTTCAGACCTTTATAATCCTAGGAGGAGTTATGCAAATTATTCCTCTAACAGGTGTAACTCTTCCTTTTATAAGCCAGGGAGGATCATCAATGGTGGCAGGATTCATACTCCTAGCTGTCCTCCAATATGCAGGCGAAGAAATTAAGTACGGGGTTGAAGAAGATGAAGAAAGATGATAATATAAGCAAACAAAGAAAAGATTCGGAGTCTTTATTTACGAAAATAAGGAAAAAAGAAGAAGAAAAAAGACTTAAGGAAAATAATGAACTAAATGTCCTATCAAAAATCACCCTAAACCGTAGGCTTATTATGATAATGGTTCTATTTGTGGGACTCTTTATGGGCCTTGCCCTATATATGGTTTACTTTCAACTATTTAAAAGTAACAAGATAGAAAATCACTCCCACAATAGGAGGCTTTGGGTTGATGAAGACCAGGTCCATAGGGGATCTATCTACGATAGGAATGAAAATGTCCTAGCCTACAGTGACTATGATGAAAATGGCAGTCAGTACCGAGTATATAATTACGGTAGGGCAGCAGCTTCTGTTACTGGCTACAATTCTAAGATCTATGGAAAGACTGGTATTGAGAAATCTTACAACAAATCCCTCCTTGCCCTCAGCGAAGATAGCCAGTCTAAGTTTAGGAAGATGGTAATAAATAACGATACTGGTTATGACCTTCACCTATCCATTGATCAAAATATCCAAAATATAGTCTACAAGTATATGGAAAATGTTGTGGGCGCCTGTGTGATAATGGATCCTAGTACAGGGGAGGTCTTGGCCCTAGTGTCAAATCCTACCTTTGATCCCAATTCCATTGATGAAGATTGGGATAGTCTAATTCAAAACGATGATGGGTCTCTTGTAAATAGAGCGACCAATGGGACTTATAGGCCTGGTTCTACCTTTAAGATTGTAACAGCAACGGGAATCTTGGAAAATGAAATAGACGAGACTTACCAAGATACTGGTAGTGAAGAAATCCAAGGTTATGAAATCAAAAATTATGCCGATCAAGTATATGGCTTTCTTGACTTGAGGTCAGCCTTTGTAAATTCTGTCAATACCTATTTTGCCAAGAAGACCGATGTTTTGGGTAAGGATAAGTATATTGCCCTAGCAGAGAGATTTATGATAAATAGGGACTATAACTTTGACCTAGATAAGGTAAATTCTACAATTCCTTTTGATGAGTTAAATAGGGTAGATACTGCAATGACAGGTTTTGGTTATGGAAAAAGTCAAATTACTCCCCTCCACATGGCTATGATAACTTCTGCCATAGCAAACGAGGGCAAGATGATGGCGCCTAGACTTGTAAATAAGATAGTAGATAAGGAAGGAAATACAGTTAAAGAAAATAAGGATAAGGTCCTATCAGAAGTAACTAGTGCTGATAATGCCAAGGCTATTAGAGATATGATGGTTGAAGTAGTAACCAGGGGAACTGGTACTAATGCCTACCTTGACTACCTCCAAATAGCTGGCAAGACTGGTACAGCTGATAAGGATGGGGGCTTCCTAGATGCTTGGTTTGTAGGCTTTGCCCCAGCCTATGACCCAAAACTTACTATCTCCCTAGTGGTAGAGAACAGTGAAGGAACAGGAGGGGAGGTCGCTGCTCCACTCGCTAGAAACATACTAGGTGAAATCTACATGAATGTAGACTTAGATTAATTACATTAACTTGTCCTTGATATTTGACCAATAGTGGTTCTTATCAAGGATGACTTTGTTAATTTTTTTCTTAGATAGGGTGGTCTTTATCCTAAAGTCACCACTAATTTCTTGCCTACCGTCAAAGATTAGGACTGTATGGTCAAAATCTCTTTTTGAAACACTTATTTCAATAGTAGCATCTTGAGGGAGAACTATAGGAGCTCTCAAGGTGTTATTTAAATTGGAATAAACTGGAGAAATAGGAGTCAACTGAAAGCCGTTAAGACTTTGGTGGAGGATGGCACCACCTGCTGATAGACTATAGGCAGTTGACCCATGAGGTGTAGATATAATAAGTCCATCACCTGCAAAAGACTCTATAAAAATTCCATCAATATAGACCTTTAACCTAATCATTTGAGATTTATTAGATTTGATGACTAGTTCATTTATGGAATCAAAGGTCTTGTTCTTAAATTTTGTTTCGAGGACAGATAATATCTCCAGGTGGTAGTTGCCATTAGAAAAATTCCTTATGAAATCTTCGATATTATTTGGTTCAATTTCTTGGTAAAAACCTAGATGGCCAGTATTTATCCCTACAAAGGGAATTTGTGAAAATTTGGATTGGTGGACAGCATTAATAAAGGCACCGTCACCACCTAGGACTAGGTTTAAAGCTGCATCATCTTCATAGTAGGGGGTGATTTTGTAGCCGTACTTGTGTAAAATTTTCTTAGTTTTTTGATAAGTTGACTTAGTTAACTTAGATCTATTTTTAAAAATGTTAATCTTATTATTCATTTGAAAATCCTTTCTCATATAATATTATAACATAGAGAATAAAAGATAAAATAGGGGAAAATAGGGGGAAATATGAAATATTTATCATATAAAGTAAAAGAAGACCTTCAAACAAGAAAGTTTCTTAAGGGGCTGGGCTTTTCCAAAAGGTCAATAGAACAAATCCTAAAAGAAGGCTATCTAATAAATGACAAAAAAGTTTATAAGAGTCAAAAATTAAAGGCAAGTGACCTGGTAAAAATTCCAATTCCAGAAGAAGACATAGACTATGAACCCATAGCTGGAAAGATAAAAATAGCCTACGAAGATGATAATACCCTGGTTATAAATAAGGATCCAGGTATTACCATAAATTCTAAGGGCCAAGTAAGCCTTGCCAACCTCTTAGCCTATTATTTCAAAGAAAAAAATATAAAAGCCAAAATCCGTTTTGTAAATAGGCTAGACATGTCTACATCAGGCCTTCTAATAGTAGCCAAAAACAAATTTGCCCAAGGCTACTACCAAGACCTCATAGAAAAAAATCTAATGGAGAAAAAATACCTGGCTCTAGTAGAAGGAAGGCTCGATATAGATAGGGAAGTAAGAATAAAAGTAGCCTATGATGGGGAAAATAAAAAATATAAGGTAGCTGATGAAGGGAAGGTAGCAAGAACTATCTTTAAAACTAGGGATATATTAGATAAGAACTCGATTATAGAATGTAGAATCCTTACAGGTAAAACCCACCAGATAAGGCTATCGTTAAGTTCACTAGGCCATCCCATAGTAGGAGATAGGCTCTATGGATCAGAGATAGATACTGAAAGATTCTACCTCCACTCTTACTATTTAAAATTTAAGAGCTTCTATGAGGGGAAAAACATAGCAATCAAAGATATTTATGATTTCAAAGGATTTATTTCATAGTTATGAAAATATTATTTGCAAAAATCCTTTTCATATATTATAATAAGAATATCCTAAGGGTATTGGTCCAAATTTAAACCTACAACTTTTATAAGGGATTGCGGAGTCCTAACTTTGATGACACGCCTCCGTAGAGTGGAAGTCAGAGATTTTAGGCAGCTTGCCCACCTTCACATACGCGAAGGTCTTAAAGATAGGGCCACCTTAGGATTTATTAATTTACGTTTAAAAATCTTAAGAAAAGGGTATTATAATTAATATATAAACTTAAATTTAAAGGAGTAAATATGTCAATATCAGATTACATTGAAGAACGTGCAAAAGCTAAAAGAAGAGAAATGAAATATGAAATTTGGAAGGCTAAAAACCATGATAATAGGATGAGAGGACAAGGTCTATTATTTGGTGCTTTAGTTGGAGCGGCTGCAGGAGTTTTACTTGCACCAAAATCAGGTAAAGAAACTAGAGAAGACTTAGTAAATGCTATGAATGATACAGTAGAAAATGTAAAAGAAGGCGCTATAGATGCCATAGACACAGCTAAGGATACCTATGATGATATCAAATACAGAGCTTATACAGACCTAAAACCTGTTAAAGATGGCTTTGAATATGGCAGCGAAATCGTAAAAGAAACTGGGAAGGAAATCAAAGAATCATCCAAAGAAGCCTTTGAAGAAATCAAAGAAGGTGCTGGTGAAGTAGCTGACATAGTTAAAGAAGGGTCTAAAGATGTCAAATATGCTGCCAAGAAAACAGGTGAAGAAGTAAAAGAAACTGCAAAAGATGCAGGAGAAGAAATCAAAGAAGGCAGCAAGGATGTTAAAGAAGCTGCAAAAGAAACAGGTAAGGAAGTTAAGGAAATTTCAAAAGACGCAGGAAAAGAAGTAAAAGATACAGCTAAAAAAGTTAAAGAAGACAACAAAGCGAAGAAAAACTAAGGAGATCTAAATGATAACAATTAATTTTGAACTTCTTGGGTCAGTTGTTCTTACAATATTAGGCATTGTAGCCCTAGTATTTTTGATTCTTTTCCTAAAGAATTTAATTACTTTGCTCAACAAGGTTCAAGGAGTACTTGATAAGAACCAAGATAATTTAGATCAAGTAATAGGAAAACTTCCAAAACTTACCGAAGAAGCAAATAACTTAGTAGCTAATATTAATTCAATAGCAGGCGATCCTAATTTAAAGATGGCCATAGCTAAAGCAAATGACACAATGACAAATGTTAATAGCATAACTGATGATATACGTGATACTGTAAATTACGTAGGAGTAACAGCAGTAGATAGTATTGATTCATTAGGTTCTGGTGTAGCATCTATTACAGACTATTCTTCATTGATTATGGATGTAATTGATATAGTTAGAAATGTAATAGGTGGAAGATAATATTGGGTCATCGTATGATGACCTTTTTTAGGAGGAGAAATGAGTCAACCAACGATTAAAGATGTAGCTAAGCTTGCTGGAGTTTCTATTTCTACAGTATCGAGAGTTATGAATAATTCAAAACCTGTAAGCCCTGAAGCAAGAAAAAAAGTTTTGGATGCCATTAACAAACTTCAATTTAAGCCTAATGAGCTAGCAAGGTCTCTTGTAATGCGTAGGTCAAACCTAATTGGTGTTATAGTAGAAGATTTGGGTATAGAATATATGGCTCAATTGATTAGGGGAGTTGAAGAAATTGGTAGGGTTTATAAATATGATATCCTCCTATCAAGCTCCTATGGTGATGATGAATCTCTTGAAAATGCCATTGACTTTTTGGCAACCAAACAAGTAGAAGGCTTAATTATAATTACCGAAAATATTTCAGCTGAAGTTTTAGTTAAACTAAGAAACAGAAGAATTCCATTTGTCTTATTAGACAAGTACCATGACTACAATAATATTAAGACTGTAAAAATCGATTACAAGGAAGAAGAAAAGAAGCTTATTGAATTTCTAATAAATAAGGGTCATGATAACTTCTTATACATCAACCATGATGAAAACAATATCTTAAACCAATCAATGTTGAAGGGCTTCCTGGAAGCAACAGAAGAAAATTCTAAGAAGGGTCTTGTAATCAACTGCCAAGGTGGAACTTCTGATGATGGTTACAGTATAGGCGATGAGGCTAAAAAAATCATCGAGAGCGAAGGAATTACTGCGGCAACCTGTGTAAATGATGAAGTAGCCATAGGATTTATAAATTATTGTGTAGACAATAATATCAAAGTTCCAGAAGATATTAGTATAGCAGGATTTGGTGGTAGCACTATTGCCAATATCTATAGGCCAAAACTTACAACTGTAGCAGTGCCTTACTATGATATAGGAGCTATAGCAATTAGGGCTTTGATTAAGAGGATCAAGGAAGAAGAAGATATCCTTGAGAATGATTGGATTATAGAGGGACAAATAGTTAGGAGAGAATCAACCAAGTCTTTATCTTAACTGTTGTTAAATGAGAAAAATATAGTAAAATAAAATTGTAAATATTAATAGGAGGCAGTCAATTATGGCAGAAAGAAAAGTAGTAGTAACAAATGAAACAGGTCTACACGCTAGACCAGCAGCTTCATTAGTTCAATTTGTAAAAAATTATCCAGGTGAAGTTAAAATTATTAAAGAAGGAAAAGAAGCAAATGCTAAGTCAATCTTCAACGTAATGAGCCTTGGTATAGCCAAGGGAACAGAAATTACTATAGCAGTTGAAGGCGATGACGAAGATAAATTTGCCGATGAACTAGTAGATTTTATCAATAACTTATCTGAATAATAATAGTAGGAAAAGGGACGCTAGTTTAGTGTCCTTTTTTTTATAAAGGAGTATTAATAATGACTGAAAGATATGAAGGATTGAAGGCAAGCTCTGGGATAGCAATAGGTAATATTTACCTGTTTACAAGAGAAGAAATAGTTGTAGATAATACAAAAATAGAAGAAAACGCTGTAGAAAATGAGTTTCAAAGGGTAAAAGAGTCTATCCAATCATATATAGATGATTTATCTAAACTTATGGGCCAAAGTGAAACCCAAGCAAACATTGCCTTAGCCCACACCGAATTACTACAAGATCCATATTTTACAGATACTATCGAGTCTAAGATAACCAAGGATCTTAAAAATGCAGAACTTGCACTAGATGAAACTATCAAAGAAATGGTAGAAACAATGAGCCAAATAGACGACGACTACCTAAGAGAGAGGGCATCTGACTATAAGGACATTGGCCTACAAGTTATGTATAAGCTAAAGGGCATCAAGGCCAAAGACCTATCTAACCTAGACGAGGGTTCTATAGTTATAGCAGAAGAGCTAACCCCTTCAGATACATCCAATATGAACAAGAAGGCAGTTGTTGGATTTGCTACAGACCTAGGTGGTAAGACTAGCCATACCTCAATCATAGCTCAAACCCTAGACCTACCTGCCCTAGTTGGAATGGGAAATATTTCTAAAAAAGTTAAGGGTGGAGAAGTTGCTATAATCGATAGTAACGAAGGAGTCCTTATTCTAAACCCAACTGATGAAGAAATTGAAACTTATAAGAAGTTGATAAAAGAAGAAAAAGACCGTAAGGAAAGACTAAAGACCCTTAAGGATAGCAAGGCTATAACTACAGATGGCAAGAAGATTGAAGTAAGTGCCAATATAGGAAATATAGAAGACCTTAAGATAGCTATCGAAAATGGGTGTGATGGAGTTGGACTATTTAGAACTGAGTTCTTGTATATGCAAAGCTCAGACTTCCCAACTGAAGACTACCAATTTGAAGTATATAAAGAAGCTACAGAACTTCTTGGAGATAAGCCACTTATAGTAAGAACCCTAGATATCGGTGGGGATAAGGGACTTGATTACTTTGATTTCCCTAAGGAAGATAACCCATTCCTAGGATATAGGGCTATTAGACTTTGCCTAGATAAGATTTCTATGTTTAAGGACCAACTAAGGGCCTTAGTAAGGGCAAGTGCCTACGGAAATTTAAAGATAATGGTACCATTTGTTATAAGCCCTAGTGAGCTAAAGAAGGTTCGTGAATTAGTTGAAGAGATTGAAAAAGACCTAGACGATAAGGGCATAGCTTATAATAAGGACCTTGATATAGGCATAATGGTTGAGACTCCAGCAGCAGTTCTTATGGCAGATAAGTTTATAAAATATGCTGACTTTTTCTCAATAGGTACCAACGACCTAACCCAATATACCTTGTCTGTAGATAGGGGAAATGACAACATAGCTAACCTATATTCTAACTATAACCCAGCAGTCCTAAGGGCTATCAAGCACGTAATTGATGTAAGTCATGAAGCTGGCAAGTGGACAGGCATGTGTGGAGCCTTTGCATCAGATACAGAAGCTACTAAACTCCTACTTGGCCTAGGCCTAGATGAATTCTCAGGATCAAGTGCCAAAATTGCAGAGATAAAAGATATAGTAATGAGATCTAGCAGCGAAGTCGAAGCAGAATTTGCCAACAAAGCCCTAGACCTAGAAGAAACTGATGAAGTAGAAAAATATGTAAGTGACTATAATGAACAAAACTTATGATTTCTTGAACCATATAGAAATTTTTAGTAAGGAAGGATCTATTAAGGATGTAGAAAAACTAGCTGATGATAAGCTAAAAATTACTACATCTGATGGCTTGGCCTACGCCCTATCACTCTACGATATAGATAGGCATGTGGATATCAGTTCAGAAAATTATATCCAAGAAAGACTTAGAGATATTGGTCTAGATAGTCTAAAGATTTATGAAGAGGGAATCTTACCGGATATAAAGAAGTGCTACAAGGTCTTCTCCTACAGGGATGAGCTTTCTCTAAGGGACTTTTTAACAAGTGCTAGTAGGGATGAAGCCTACAAGCTTGGTCATGATTTTGGAGAAATATTAAAAAAACTTCACCAAACTAGAAGCCACGATAGCATAGACTGGGAGAAGGACTTTTTAACCAAGACCAACTATCTATTTTATATGCATGGACTTTCTGATAAGAAAAGAGATAAAGACTACATCATAATTGATCATATAAGGGATAATATCCACCTTACAAAATCGACCCCTATTAATTTACTCTACGGTAATATATCTGATAAGAATATCAGAGTTTATGGTGATAGTAACTTAGACCTTAGAGGTATCAAGGAGATCAAACTAGGTGATGGTATTTTTGATTTTGTTGATATAAATAGGATAGCCATCGATTTTCCTGACTTTGCCAAGGGGACCTTGGAGGGATATCTAGATGACGAGAAGCCAGGAAAGAAGTTCTTTAGGCTCCTTAGCCTATACCAGGCTTATGTTATTTTATATAGCAATATCTTGGGTTCTAATACTGAGTTTTATCTTGACCAAGCACAAAGAGATAGTATAAATAAGATGTACGATAATTTTAATGAAATTGTACCATCTTGGGCTAAATAAGTAAGCTCTTGCCTGAAGCAAGTAAGTTTTGGGCAAGAGTTTTTATTTATTTAATGAAAACATTGAATATAAAGATATTATGTGATACTATTTTATTAGGTAAAAGGAGGATTGGTATGAAAAAATATTTGTCAATTTTTCTGGGAACATTTTTATTATCGGTTGGTTTGTACTTCTTTTTGATTCAACAGGATATAGCAGCTGGTGGAATTTCGGGACTTTCTCTAATTATATCCATTGCAGTACCTTGGCTTAGTCTTGGTATTATAAACCTCTGTTTGAACTTACTAGTAGCTGTATTGGGAATAATAGTACTAGGCTTTGATTTTGCCAAAAAATCTTTATTTGGCTCTCTTTCATTATCAGGCCTACTAATAGTTTTTGAAAATTTATTTCCTAATACAATTTTGACTCAAGACAAGACTGTTAGTTTGATCTTAGGTGGGATAATTATGAGCTTGGGTCTATCAATTATATTCTACCAAGGAGCTTCAACCGGTGGTACTGATGTAATTGCCTCAATACTAAAGAAGCTAACCAATCTTCCAATTCATATAAGTATGTTTTTGGCAGATATTACAGTTGTATGCTTATCTGTTATAGTACTGGGGGTTGAAAATGCCCTATATGCAGGCCTTGCTATCCTTATTCAAAGTCTTGGTATAGATTACTTTATCCAAGGTTTTGGAAGAAAGATTGCAATTTATATTATTTCAGACAACTATATAGAAATAAATAAGATGTTAATAAATAAATATCAAAGAGGTGTTACCTTACTTGAAGCAGAAGGAGGATACTCATTTCAGGATAAGAAGGTCATAATGACTGTTACCCCTGTTAGAAATTATCCTAGTATGGAGGCAGATATTTTAAAGATTGATGAAAATGCCTTTATCTTCAACTTCCAAGTTTCACAAGTTTTGGGTAGGGGCTTTACCTTTGATATAGAGTAGGAGAAAATTATTAAAGACTTTACTATTAAACGAATTAGCAAAAACAAGGCATATCTAAAAACTAAGTTTGGAGATGCTGTTATAGACAAAAAAGAAATCAAGGGAAGAAATATTGGAGATAGGATTAAGGCCATTATATACCAGGATACAGGTCAGCTCATAAGGGCAAGCGCCAACTTTCCCTATGAGATTGGCAAAATTTATTCCCTAAGGGCAACTTCTATTGATAAGAAGGGTGTCTTCTTTGAGATGGAGGATAAGAAGCATATCTTTATGCCTTTTTCTGAAAGAACTTATAGGGTAATGGTAGATATGACCTATCCTATAACCTTTAAGGAAGATGGTGACGGCTATGTCTTTCTATCATCTAAGATTAGGTCTTTACTAGCTACTGACCATTCCTATGAAGAAAATGACGAAGTATCCGGCAGGATATATTCTATAAATAAGTCTATCGGAGCCTTTGTGGCAGTTGATAATAAGTATGATAGCTTGCTAAGGATTAAGGAATTGGGAGGAGTCCATGTCGAAGGAGAACTAGTCCATGCCAGGGTCAAAAATGTAAAAGCTGATGGGAAAATCGAGCTATCTCTTAGACAAAGATCCTATTTAGAAATGGATAATGATTGCGATATAATCCTAGATAGTCTCTACGAAAATGATGGAGTCCTTAGACTATCAGATAAGTCAAAGCCAGAGACCATATATAGGTATTTTGCTATAAGTAAGTCAGCCTTTAAGAGGGCTATAGGTAGGCTCTACAAGGATGGCTATATAAATATTTATGATGACAGAATTGAAATGAAAGAAGGCAAAAAATGAGCGAAGATAAAGTTATTGCAGAAGTAGAAGGCAAAAAAATTTATAAAAGTGATGTTTACAATGTCCTATCTGGAATTGAGAACAACCAAAGTCTTCAAAGTGAAGAGGGCTTTAATGCCTTGGCAGATGAGATAGTTAACCAAGAAATTCTCTTAAACGATGCCTACAAGAATAAACTAGACCAAGACGAAGAATTTACATCTGAGCTTGATAGGGTTAAAAATTCCATGCTGATAAACTATATCATGCACAAGATATTTGAAGGGGTCGAGGTTAGTGAGGAAGAAACTAAAAAATATTATGAAGACCACAAGGATACCTTGAACCCACCAACCCTCTATGAAGCAAGCCACATCTTGGTACACGACCTAGAAGAGGCTAAGTCAATCAAGGAAGAAATTGATAAGGGACTTGACTTCAAGGAAGCCGCTAAGAAGTATTCAATCGATCCATCAAAGGAAAACGGAGGAGACCTTGGCAAATTCCCTAAGGGAGTTATGGTAAAAGAATTCCAAGATGGACTTGATTCAATAGAGATAGGTCAAGTATCAGAACCTGTTAAGTCCCAATTTGGTTACCATATAATTAAGCTTCACAATATAGAAAATGTAAAAGAATATAGCTATGATGAGATAAAAGACCAAGTTAAACAAAGACTAGTAATGGCAAAAAGACAAGAAGCCTACCTAGCTAAGGTAAAAAGAGCAAGCAAGGATGTTGACGTTAAGAAGTACTACTAGGAATAATTATGGATTATATTAAACAAAGTAATAATCTAAATTCTGATATAAATTGCCTTAAAAATTACAAGGGGAGTAGTCTGATCTTAGAAGATTTTCTAGCCTTTATAATTAAAAAAGCCAACGAAAGATCTTTGGAGATTGTAAGGTCTGATTCCTTCCTTTACATAAAAAATGGTCATAGTCCCAAAGCCATCTTCCACATAAATATTGAGTACAACAATGAAAAAGAAGAATTCAAAATCTCAGATAATGAAAAAATATGTTTTGCTGGGATAGGTTCTTCCATAAACCTCGTAGGAAATCTCTTTGTAATCTACTACCTGCTCGCTAATTCTAGAGAAGATTTTGATGTCCTCATATCATCAATATCAATCCATGATGTCGATGGTAGGCCTAGAGATGAGCTTAAAGAGGTTATGAGGAGTGAAAATGTAATTAACCTCAACCTAAAAAAGGGAGAAACCATAGCCTATGAATTTTCTGCCCTAAAACTCTTCCTAAATCAGGTAAGGGTAAAGAGATTTGTCCCAGACTACAACTATCTATCTTATAGGATATCCTTGGGTGGACTAAGTGGAGGAGAGGCTGGTCATGAGATTGACAAGGTAAAGCTTAATTCTATCAAATTGATTTTAAGCATCATTAGAAAGATTAAGGCTGTGGTTGACCTTGATGTAACATCTATTACAGGTGGATCTACCTATAGCTACATCCCATCAGAAGCCTATGTGGATTTTATTATAAAAAGCGACTATGAAGGAGAAGTCGAGAAGGTCTTTGACCTAGTCAAAAATGAAATTATTGAGAAAAATCTCAAGTACGAACCTGATATGAAGATATATCTGGGTAAGTTAGAGAAGACAAAACTTATGCCTATCACAAATGAGTCCTTTAACCACCTGGCATCTTTTGTGGAATTAATTCCTAATGGATCGGTATTTGTAAACTCCCTGGATGACCAGTTGGTTTCATCAAGTAACCTTGCATCAGTGAGCTCGCTTAAGAATTATGTCAATATGATTTTGGTTTTAAGGTCCTTATCAGAAGAGAGTATGAAGGCCATGGTTGAAAAAACTAGTCTTGCCTCACAAATTTCATCATCTATCCTAGTTGAGAAGTACTTTATCAAGAAGTGGTCCAATCCTGATAGTTATTTGAAAGATATATTTTTGAAATCTTATAGGGAGATTTTTGATAGGGATATGGGCCTTATCAAGACCCAAGATAGCCTATACGGTTCGATAATGTTTTCAGATTTACCAGTGAAAATAATCTCGCTTGGGGTAAAATATAAGAAAGGAGACAAGGCCTATACGGTAAGTTATGAAGATTTAATTAATCTCATTGCCTTGCTAGAGAGGGCTTTGTATAATTTAAATTAAGTTAGGAGAACAAATGACAGAAAAGTTTAATCTAGAAGGTCATGAAGTTGAATTTGGAAAAAATGAAGGCAAGGCCATAATTGAAATCGGTTTTGATGAAAATACCGACCAATGTTACCTAGTAGACATATTTACAGTCGATGAGACAGATTATGTAGCCTTACTTTCTGAAGATAGTGAACAAATTTACCTCTTCTATTACAAGGATGACTTTGATAATGATGAGGTGAATTTAGAATTTATACAAGATGAAGAAGAAATGAATGAGGTTTACCATCTATTTAGTCATTACTGGGATGAAGAAGCCCTTGATAATTTAGTTAGTGATTATGAAGCAGATATGGATAGTGATGATCCTATAGATGACTAAGATCCCATATTATCCAGTTAGTGAGTATTATAAGGATACTTATAAGGAAAAGATATACAAACTTCCTATCAAACTATCCATTACTTGTCCCAATAGAGATGGACAAGCAGGATACGGGGGCTGTATTTTTTGTAGTGAATCAGGTGGGTCCTTTGAAAATTTGCCATCCTATATGACAGTTTCTGACCAACTTGATGCAAATAGAGCCTACATAGGTAAAAGATATAAGGCAAAAAAATTTATAGCTTATTTTCAAAACTTTTCTAATACCTATATGTCCCTTGATGACTTCAAGGAAGTAGTAAGGGCCTGTGATAAGGACTATATAGTAGGGATAGCTATTTCAACTAGGTCTGATTGCATAAGTACCGATAAGCTAGAATTCTTAAGGGACTTTAGAGATAAGACTGGTATAGATATTACTATAGAATTAGGACTTCAAACAGTGAATTATAGGACCCTAGATATTTTAAATAGGGGAGAATCTCTGGCAGATTTTATCTGGGCAGTAACAGAGATTAACAAGTATGATTTTAGGGTATGCGCCCATCTTATCTTATCCCTACCTTGGGATGATCAGAGAGATATAATAGAGTCTGCTAGAATCCTAAATGCCCTAGGGGTTAAGGAAGTCAAACTTCACTCCTTGTATGTAGTGAAGGGTACTAAACTTGCAGATATGTATGCCGATAATGAAGTTCAGATGATAAGCAAAAGAGAATATCAAAAGAACGTAATAACGTTTTTAAGATATATAGATGAAGATACTGCCATAGCAAGGCTTGTAGGCAGGGCACCAGAGGACGAAACTATATTTTGTAACTGGGATTCATCTTGGTGGTCTATCCGTGATGAGATAATATCCTTCATGGATGATCACCAAATTAAACAAGGTGATAAGAGTGAAAGAAAAATTTTTGATAAAATAAAGGGGGAATAAAAATGATTTATTTAGTAGTTGGAGAACAAGGTGTTGGTAAGACAAAATATTTAGTAGATGATGCTAACAAGGAAAAAGAAAAGGGAAATAACAATATAGTTTTCATCGATACAGATGATGATCAAATAAGCACACTTGATCATAAGATTAGACTTATCAATGCAGCAAGCTACAAGGTTCACAGTGTAGATGGCCTTCTAGGATTTGTTGGAGGAATTCTAGCTCGTGACTATGATATAGGAAAGATTTACATCGATGGAATTTATGATGTAGTAGATGTAAACTCTGATAATATTGAAGAAATTACTCAAAGGCTAAACAATTTATCTGAGTACTCAAAATCAGATATTTACCTAGGACTAGATTGGGAGATGGCAGAGGTTCCAGACTCACTAGATGCTGAAATCATTGAGCTTAAACTAGAAAATTAGTTACGACCGTCTCAGTTGAGGCGGTTTTTTGTTATGAATATAGAAGATAGTAAATTAGAAATTTTTGAAAAGTGGAGAAAGGAATCCATCGACTTATTAGATAAGGCAGAAATAAGTAAGGACGAGTTCCTATCTTTAAACTATGATTTTTTTGTGAAACTTGGTCTTAAGCCTTTTTCTAAGATAACTACCCTTAGCCAGGCTATTTTTAACTACCAATACTATAATGTTATGGCCAAGAAAAGTAACCTTGAAGCCAAGGCCTATTTGAATTCCAAGAAAAAAAAGAAATACTACAATAAATTGATTAATGATAGGGAAAATTATTATTACCTCAAGGACCTCGCAACTAATAGGTTGTTGGAATTATTGGATTATAAAAATGTTGATTGCTATTACATAAATTTAAAATCTAAGAGGCTATCAGGCTTAATTTATGAAATCAATGTTTTAGACAGGGATAGGCTTGTCCTTCACAGCAAAAACAAAAAAATTCTAGAGAAACTCAAAGAAAAAAAGTGCTTCTGTGAAGATGAACGCACTAGTGTTATAGATTCTTATGTTAATAAGTCGTATTAGTTATGATAGAAATTGTAATTAGTGAAAATGATGGTAATCAAAGGTTTGATAGGTTTTTGAGAAAGTATCTAGAAAACGCACCTCTTTCACTTATCCAAAAAAATATTAGAAAAAAGAATTTTAAAATAAATGACAAAAGAGCCAAAAACGATGACTTTGTTTACCCAGGCGATAATGTCAAGATGTATATTAGCGATGGGGACTACAAGAAGTGGCTTAGGAAAACTGACTACAAGTCAACAGACTTTGACCTAGATATAGTTTATGAAGATGAAAATATCATCATTATGGACAAAAAAGAAGGCCTATTGACCCATTCATCATCCAAAAAGGACTATGGAAACAACCTGGTAGACCAAATGACTTCCTACCTCTATAAGACTGGTAAGGTCGATAGGTCTGATAGAACCTTTAGACCGGCTGTTGTAAATAGGCTAGATAGGAACACCCAGGGTCTTGTAATAGGAGCCAAGAATGCCACTGCATTGAGGTCACTAAACAAGGCAATCAAGGAAAACAAAGTTGATAAATATTATCTTACAATAGTATCTGGCAAAATTACCAGGGACTTTGAAGTAGAAAGCACAATCGGGAAAAACGAAAATAAAAACAAGGTAAAGGCTCAAAAGTCTGGTAAAGCCATAAAAACTTATTTTAGGCCCTTTGAAACAAATGGAAAATACACCCTCTTAGAGTGTAGGCTAGATACCGGAAGGACTCATCAAATAAGATTTTCCTTAATGGAAAATAAGACTCCAATAATTGGTGATAGGAAGTATGGACTAAGGGAAGTCAATGATAAGTTTAAGGACCTAGGTATCAACAACCAAATTCTCCTAGCCTACAAGCTTGTATTTGGCAAAGTAGAAGGCCTTGAATACCTAGAGGGCAAGGAATTTATATCTAATAAACAGAAAAGTATTTATGAGCTAAAAGATACTATTTTTAAAAGGAGTTAACATGAAAAAGGTTATAGGAATTGATATAGGCGGAACCAAGATCAATGCCAGTTTAATAGATGAAGAAGGAAATATCATTGATAAGAAAGAGGTCCCTACAGAAGCTGATAAGGGAAGGGATGCTGTACTTAATAATATCAAGGATGTAATTTATGCCCTAGACTATAAGGAAGCTGAGGCTATCGGCATAGGAACTCCAGGCTTTATAGATAGTGAAAATGGTATAGTAACCTTCGCTGGCAATATTAAGGGATGGACAGGACTTAACTTGAAGGAAGCTGTGGAAAGCTTTGTAGACCTACCTGTTTTTGTAGAAAATGATGCTAATATTGCCCTAGTAGCTGAAAAATGGATAGGGGCAGCCAAGGACTATGATAATATTGTAATGATTACCTTAGGTACAGGACTTGGTGGAGCAGTTTATAGTGATGGTCAAATGCTAAGGGGTTCGAATTTCCAAGGAGCTGAACTTGGTCATCTTATCCTCTATCCAGGTGGAAGGCACTGTACCTGTGGCCAAAATGGTTGTGCAGAAGCCTATTGTGCAGGATCTGCCCTAGGAAGAGAATATGAAGAAATCACAGGTAAGAAATTATCTGGTAAGGAAGTCTTTGCCCTAGTCGATACAGATGATACAGCCAAAGAAGTCCTGGCCCACTATGAATCTAACCTAGGCCATTATTTAACAAGTCTTAGAAATATCTTCGATCCACAAGTCATAGTAGTAGGTGGAGGGGTTATAGCCTCTAAGGATATCTTCTGGGATGGCATGATTGAAAAATTCAAGGAATATTGCAACAAGCCAGAAACTGTTGATATAATACCAGCTAAGTTCTTAAATAATGCCGGGGTAATTGGTGCAGCTAAGGTTGCCTTTGAAAGGATAAATAATGGAAAATAATAAAATTTTAATCGTTGACGATGAAGACCCAATTAGACAGTTTATAAAGATAAACCTTGACTACCAAGGCTACACTACCTTGGAAGCTGCTAGTGGGGAAGAGGCAATTAAAATTTTTGAAGAAGAAAGACCAGCGGTAGCTATTTTGGATATCATGCTACCAGGCATTTCTGGCTATGAAGTTTGTGAGAGAATAAGGACCATGTCCCCTATGACAGGGATTATTATGGTATCAGCCAAGAGCCAAGATATAGACAAGATCCTAGGCCTAGAAAAGGGAGCTGATGACTATATTATTAAGCCCTTTAATCCTCAAGAACTCTTGCTTAGAGTAAGGTCCCTTATGAGGAGGGTTAACTTAACCCAAGTCCATTATGAAAAAGAAAATAAGGACTCTATAAGCGATGGGCCATTTGTGCTTGATATCTACTCCAAAACCTTTTACAAAAATAACGAGGAGATTGATGTAACTCCAACAGAGTTTACCATCCTCCAAAATTTTGTAAAGAATAAGGGTAAGGCTATGTCAAGAGAAGAGATAATGAAAGCTACCTGGGGAGAAGATGTAACCAATGATACCAAGATAGTAGATGTAAACATCAGAAGGATTAGAGCGAAGATAGAGGATAATCCTGCCAAGCCTGAATATATAGAGACAGTTTGGGGAACAGGTTATAGATGGAAATAAATACAAGTGAAAATTTCCTAGATAAAGAGGACACATCCTATAGCAATGATGGCCCTAATTCATCCATCAAATTTACCTTGATTATGATAATTATGGGTTTTGTGGTTACTATTGTTATAGGATTTGAAATATTTGCCTACACATCAATTAAATATTATTATGAATCTGCCCTGACTGATTCTATGAAAAACCAAGCCAATATAAACCAGTTTCAATTTTCTAATTATATGAATAGGTATGACCTATCGGAGATAATTATTGGTGATAAGAACTCATTTTATAGGCAAAATGAAACTCAGGTTCAAATCTTGGATAATTCAGGCAAGGTTCTTTTTGACAGTCTGGCATCAGATTATGTCGGTAGAAAACTTGAATCGACTGATGTGATAGCTGCTATAGAAGGCAAGCAGGCCTTTTCTAGAACAGAGAGGCAAGATACTGGCGAGAGGGTAGTTTCTCTATCATATCCCCTCTTATCATCTGACCAGCATATAGGAATTATAAGGCTTACATCCTCTAGAGAGAAGGTCTTTGAGAGGGTTAGGGCTGATATGTTTTGGTATATCCTCTTTGGTCTTATAGTTAGTGGATCAGCCCTTGCACTGGCTTTCTTTGCGGCTTCGAGATTTATTAGACCAATTAATGACCTTATAAAGGTTAGTGAGAAGTTTGCCCAAGGCAATTATATGGTAAAGGCAAAGATCGAGGGCAATAACGAAATATCTGAGCTAGCTTATACCCTCAATTCCCTTAGCGAAAATATAATCAAAAGGGAAGATATGAAAAATGAATTTATCTCCTCAGTATCTCACGAGCTAAGAACTCCTCTTACCTCTATCAAGGGCTGGGCTATAACCCTCCAAGCACCAGAGATGCAAAAAAATGAGGATATGATGAACCAAGGTCTTAAAATAATAGAAGATGAGGGAGATAGACTCTCCATGATGGTTGAAGATCTACTAGACTTTTCAAGGCTATCTTCTTCAAACTTCAAATATGACAAGGAAGTCTTAAATATAGTTGATCTAGTCAAGCAAGTCTATACCCAACTAAAACCAAGGACAGAAAGTTCTAATATTGACTTTGTCTTCACTTCAGTCTACAAGGAAATTCCTGTTTTTGCTGATAAGAGGAGGGTCAAGGAAGTATTTATCAATATAATTGACAATGCCATCAAGTTTAGCCATGAAGAGGGACGTATTGAAATCTTGGTAGACCAAGATGATGACGATGTCTCTATATCTGTTATAGATAATGGAGAGGGAATCAAGGAAGATGAGATAGCCTTTGTAGTTTCCAAATTCTATAAGGGATCATCATCTAAGTCCCACACTGGTCTTGGTCTTTCTATTAGTGAAGAAATAGTAAAGGCCCATGGGGGTAGACTTGTTATAAAGAGTAAGTACACTGTTGGTACAACAGTAACTGTAGTAATTCCGAGGTACGAAGATGAAAAAGATAAGTAAATATATCTTGCTAGGACTAGTCTTTATAATTCTTTCATCCTGCTCATCTAAGGCACCAGAAGAATTAAATAGTCTCATCCAAAGACCCAAACAAGGAGAGATAAGTATCAAGGGTACCTGGCAGGTGGTAGACATCAGAAATACTGATCCTAACAAAAAAGAAAATAGCATAGCCTTGGGAGATGAAATTTATATAGATAAAAATTTAGTTGCCATAGGAGATACCTATGCCTTCCCACCAAACTTTACATCAAAGTATGCCAACTTATCTAAGTACCTTCAAAATCGAGGTTTCAAGGTTGACGATGTCGATGAAAAAGAAGAAGTAGTTATAGTTAATGCCTCCCAGGGCCAGCTTTTCTCCAAAGACTTCATAAAGATAACCAATAACCAGCTCCTCTTTATCGTAAATAATGCAGCTGTAATTATTACCAAGGTATCTGAGCGAGTTGAGTCAAAGATAATAAATTCTTACTCCAAAAGAGCAGCTGATGAGAGGTCAACTAATTCTCAAGGTGAAGAGGTAGCAGAAGATGTGGCTCTATTGCTAGGGGTTAGGGAGAGGATGGAAAATAGTATAGGGGATAACCTATATAACTACTACACCTACCTAATAGAAATAAACTATGATGAAGACATTTCCTATGAGAAAGCCTACAATATCTTTATCAAGGACAAGGAAGAATATTGGTCTATAAATGTAGATTCCAACAACATAACCGATAACTATGACCAAATTTTATCCTATCCAGCTAGGGTCAAGGAAGACCTAACAGAAGATAAGATAAAGGAAGCCTACTCCTTTAAGGATATAAATCTAAATATGAGGATAAATTACGTATCACCTAATTACATCTCCATCGACTACACTTCCATAGCCAATTCTAGCCCTATAACCAAGTATGCTATGGTCGATACCAAAAATATCAAAGATAGTCATTTCCTATCCTTAGAAGAATACACAGGTGAAGAAGATTCAGATTTGATATTTAGATCAAAGGTTATAGAAGAGGCGGGGCTAAGCTTTGATAATGTAAAAGATGAGGACATTAAGTTTGACAATACCAACTTTGGTATAGTTAGGGATATGGGTAATTGGATCTTCCAATCTTCAGTCTATAAGGGGAATGGAGATGACTTCTCACAAAAGTTCTTCCCTATGGAGATAGCTATTGGGAGCCAAATGATAAACAAGGCTTCAAACAAGGCCTCAATATCAAAAGACCAAGTTAAAAATCTAAATAGTCAGGCCAAGGATTACTATATACTACAAAATAACAAGTATATCCTAATCCAAACAGCAGATGAAATATTAATTCATGAGATAAATGACGGACTCATAAACCCTAAGCCGATATTTTCAATTCCAACTGTTAATTCTACTACAATAATTTCGATAGATGAGCAGTCGGGTGAGGATAGTGAATCTATAAAATCTGCCTTTAGTGACTATAATGAAATAATAGACTAGGAAATATTTGATTTGACTAATATAGAAAAAATCTGTTATTATTTTTAGTAGGAGTATGTATGGATTTATTATTTGCAAGCGGAAATAAAAATAAGGCTAGGGAAGTTAGAAATCTTCTTAATGGTCATGATGTTAAGACACCAAGCGACTTTGGAATAGATAACTTTGAAGTCGAAGAAGATGGAGAAACCCTAAGGGAAAATGCCTACAAAAAGGCAAAGGCCCTATATGATTTGACAAAGACTGATGTTTTTGCTGATGATACAGGACTATTTGTAGAGGCCCTTGGGGGAAGACCTGGAGTCCATGCCCACAGGTATGCAGGCCTAAATCCAACCGATTCAGATAACCGCAAAAAACTTTTATCTGAACTTAAGGGTGTGGATAATAGGAGGGCCGCCTTTAAAACTACCATAGCTTATATCAATAAAAATGGAGAGACTTTTTATTTTGAAGGAGTCTTAGATGGATCTATTGGACTTAGAGAAGTTGGGGAAAACAATTTTGGCTACGATAGCATCTTCGTCCCTGAAGGATCTCAAAAGAGCCTAGCAGAAATATCAAGTGACGAAAAGAACAAAATATCACATAGGTCAAGGGCAGTAGAAGAATTTAGGAAATTCTTGGGCTAGCTATGAAGATTCTTGTAACAAGCGATACCCATGGTATCTATGAAGCTATTAGTGATTATATAATCCTCCACGATGATATAGACCTATTAATCCATGCAGGTGATGGGGTAAGTGATGTCAAGAGCATAGCCTACGAAACGGGGATTAATTATTATGTGGTCAAGGGCAACAACGATTATTTTGACCAAGTTTCCTATGATCAGGTAATTAATCTAGGGGCCAAGAAGATATTTTTAACCCATGGCCACCGCTATGATGTTTATTTTACCTATGACAAGATAATCGATAGGGCAAAGAGCCTCAATTGTGATGTGGCTATTTTTGGACACACCCACCAATACGTTAACGAAAAGAGAAATGGAATTTTGCTCCTAAACCCATCTTCACCAACCTTACCTAGGGATGGGAATAGGGGCTTTATAATCCTTGATATTGATAAAGATATAAAAGTAAATAGAATACTTATAAATTAATGGAGGCCTTATGTCAGGTTTAATAGCTTTATTATCAGACTATTCATCTAGGCTTATGATTTTGCCTATAATTACTGCAATAGTAATCGCTATTACGGTATTATTACATTTTTTGACCCAAGGAAAGTTTATAAAATATATACCATCTTTGGTGATAGGATTTATTGCCCTAGGTATAGGGATCTATGCCATGTTTAATTTTACTGGCTCATCTGGCTTAAGCTTTGCATGGATAGGTGTATTTTTAGGAACAAGCGCCCTTGTAGGATTGGCAACGGGATTTTTGGTAGATCTCTTTGTTTCAATAAAAAATGACTACAGGGAAATTGAAGATAATAATGAGAATGGCTCCAAGTCTAGTAAAAGTAAAAAGGCAGAGCCATCTAAGAATAAAGAAATAAATAAGAAACAAAGACTTGCAAGTAAGAAATATAGGAAATAATTATGACAAAGAGAGCAGCTTTTTTTGATATTGATGGTACACTTTTTAGAAATTCCCTCCTTATAGAGCATTTTTTAAAGCTAACCCAAGCTGGGATTTTAGATAATTCCATTTGGACCAATGAAATAGGACCCTTGTATGAAAAATACGAAAATAGGTCAGGCGCTTATGAAGATTACCTAGACAAGGCAGCCCTTGTTTACCAACATACCATGAAGGGTCTAGATAAGGAAATTATTTATAAGTATGGCGATATAGTCATCGAAGAAAATAAAAATAAGGTCTATATGGCAACAAGGAAGGCTGTGGAAAGACATAGGGAAAATGGAGATATGATCTTCTTTATATCAGGATCTCCGCACTTCTTGGTAGATAAGTTTGCCAAGTTTTATGGCGCAACAGAATCTATCTCAACAAATTATGTTTTTGATGAAAAAAATAAATTTACTGGTAAAGTAAATCCTATGTGGGATGGCAGGTCAAAGCTCTCTGCTATTATGGATCTAAATGAAAGATATGATTTAGACCTAGATAAGTCCTTTTCTTATGGAGACACAAATGGTGATATTACAATGTTTCAATCAGTAGGTCATCCATTTGCCATAAATCCAAGTTTTGAACTTATTGAGAAACTTTATTCGGATGAAGACCTTAAGGAGAAGGCCACCATCATAATCGAGAGAAAAGATGTTAACTATACTTTTAAATTAAAAGATTTAAGGGTAGATTTTAAAAAGTTTTAAGCTTTTAATTTTGCTAAATTATAAGAATTAAGATAAGCTTATTTCTATGATTTAGTTTATGATAATAAATTACTTGTTAGTACAAAGGAAGAGTAATGAAGGCAAAGGTAAGTGAAGAATACCCAATAATAGAAAAATTAGAATATAAATTTTTGGTCGATGGAGATATCTACGCTTTAAATACGTTAATGTCTTTGTTACAAGATAAGAAGTTTCTCTACTATTCCAAATCTTCTTTTTACATAAAAGATTACGTATTCAAAAACCTTAGGAAGTATTTTTGGAACCTTAGGGATATTGACCAAGTTATAGATTCCTTGGATAATTTGATAGGTCCCTACATCAATAGGTATGAGTATATAATATCTATCAAAGCTCAGTACAAGGCCTTTAGGGATAAGAAGGCCATAGATAAGTTGGAGTATATTCTGGTCAAGGAGTTTGGTATTGGTTTTTTAGTCGAGTCGATGAACCTATCCTACAACAGGAACGATCCAAGAATAGAAGCCATATCTCATGAAATCAAGAAAAATGTTTATGATGATAAGGACTTTGTAAGCAAGCTTACCAGGGATGTAAAGGCCTTTAGCGACCTTTGCATAAAGGATAAGATTTATAACATAGATACGAGTACTGATAAGCAACTAAGCTTTGACCAATATTCTTATTACACTGAAGATATTACAAGTGATCAATCAAAGAAAATGTATGACAAGACACTTACCTATCTCTACAAGGCTGTAGTTGATACCTCCGCCGAGTATTACTTTAGAGGACTTATTAGAGATGTTTTTAGGAGGTATCAATAGGGCTTAAGGCCCTTTTTATTTTGGGAATATGATAATATTAGGAATAGATCCCGGTATAGCCATTATGGGCTACGGGATAATTGAATTTAAGGAAAATAAGATTAAAGTAATAGAAAATGGGGTTGTTACTACTTCATCCAAGGAAAAAACCGGCAAAAGGCTGGAACTCTTGTATGATAATCTAAATGATATCATCAAGGAATTTAAGCCAGACGAGTTTTCTATTGAGGAGTTATTCTTTAACTCCAATGTAAAAACAGCTATAACTGTCGGACATGCTAGGGGAGTCCAAGTCCTTTGTGCCCAAAAACAAGGACTTCCGATCTACGAATATACCCCCCTCCAAATAAAGCAAGCCATAACAGGTTATGGTAGGGCGCCCAAAAGTCAGATGATGCTAACAGTAACTAAGCTACTAAACCTAAAAGAGATTCCAAAGCCTGACGATGCTGCAGATGCCTTAGCAGTAGCCCTAACCCATGCCCTAAGCCAGAGATTTAAGGAAAGATACAGGTTAAATTAATGATTTCATATATTATAGGAACAGTAAGAGATATAAGAGAAGATTCCTTAGTCATAGAAAATAATAATATAGGTTACCTAGTCCATGCCTCCCTATCTACCCTAAGTAACCTTGAAATTAATAATGAATACAAGATCTACACCCATATGAATGTGAGGGAGGATGACCTTTCTTTATTTGGTTTCATATCAAAAGAAGAGCTTGAGATGTTTATTATGCTAATAGGGGTCTCATCAATAGGACCCAAGGTGGCCCTAGGTATTTTGTCATCCCTAAGTGTAAATGAAATAAAGACTGCTATAGTCAATAATGATATAGATAAGCTAACCAAGGCTAAGGGAGTAGGAAAGAAGAGTGCCTCAAGGATTATCCTAGAGCTAGTAGATGCGGTAAAGAAGATGACCTTTACTTTAAGCGATCCGACTCCAGTAGAAGATACAAGTAATGATGATGACTTAAGCGTAGCCAGGGAAGCCCTTGTTAACCTGGGCTATCAAAAAAATGATATAGATAGGGTCCTAGGTGAGCTAAGGGGTCTTGACCTAAGCCTAGAAGAGCTAGTCAAGGAAAGTTTAAAAAGATTGATTTAGGTGATTTATGTTTGATGAAAATGGAAGAATAGTAGGAAGTAACGAACAACTAGAAGATTTACAAACAGAAAATACCATTAGGCCTAGGTGGTTTAAGGACTACATAGGTCAAGATAAGGTCAAGGAGAAGCTAGGGATTTTTATCAAGTCATCCCTTGCTAGAAATGAACCCCTAGACCATGTTTTACTCCAAGGACCTCCTGGACTTGGTAAGACAACCCTCGCAGCAATTATTGCAAATGAGCTAGGAGTTAATCTTAGGGTAACTAGTGGGCCTGCCATAGAGAGGCCATCAGACCTTGCCAGTATCTTGACCAACCTATCTCATGGGGATGTCTTGTTTATTGATGAGATCCACAGGATAAATAGGTCAGTTGAAGAGATCCTATATTCTGCCATGGAGGACTTCGCCCTAGATATCATAGTAGGTAAGGGCCCAAACGCCCAGTCAATAAGGATAGACCTTGAGAAATTTACCCTAGTAGGAGCAACAACCAGAGCCGGTATGCTATCTGCTCCTCTTAGGGATAGGTTTGGGGTCTTGCTATCACTAAACTTATATAATAATGATGATTTATCAACCATAGTAAAGAGGTCAGCTAAAATCCTTGATATAGAAATCGACGATGAAGGGGCCTACGAAATTGCTAGAAGGTCTAGGGGGACTCCAAGAATTGCCAACAGGTTATTAAAGAGGGTAAGAGATTTTGCCATAGTCAAGGCTGATTCAAGGATAGATCTAGATACAAGTAAGAAGGGCCTTGATCTTCTTGAGATAGACCCAATGGGCCTTGATAATATGGATAAGAAAATAATCATGACCATGTACGAGAACTTTAATGGTGGGCCAGTTGGAGTAGACACCATAGCTGCATCAACTGGGGTAGAAAATGTAACTATCGAAGATGTCTACGAGCCATATCTTTTACAGATTGGCTTTATTTCTAGGACTCCTAGGGGGAGGATCCTCACTAAAAAAGTTTATGATTATTATGGATTAAAAATGGAGGATGATAAATGAAGACAGAAGATTTTAACTACTACCTACCAGAAGAATTAATAGCCCAACATCCATCAGATAAGAGAGATAATGCTAGGATGTTGCTTTTAGATAGGAAGACAGGAGAGAGGGAAGATAGGGTATTTTATGATATAATCGACTACCTAAATCCTGGTGATGTCTTGGTTATGAATGATACCAGGGTAATCCCAGCTAGACTTTTTGGCCATAGACAAGGCAAGGAAGAGTCTATAGAAGTATTTTTGCTTAACAATATAGAGGGCAAGAAATGGGAAGTTTTGGTAAGACCTGGTAAGAAGATGAAAATAGGAAGCCAAGTAATATTTTCAGATGAACTTTCCTGTGAAGTAATAGATATCAAGGAAGATGGCAATAGGCTTGTAGAATTTGACTATGAGGGAGTTTTTGGAGAGATCCTTGATAGGCTTGGCAATATGCCCCTACCTCCTTATATCAAAGAGAAGCTAAAGGACCCAGAAGACTACCAAACAGTCTACTCCAAAAACCCAGGATCAGTTGCAGCTCCTACGGCAGGCCTTCACTTTACCAAAGAGCTTTTAGAGAGGATTGAGAACAAGGGAGTTAAGCTTGCCTTCTTGACCTTAAATGTAGGACTAGGTACCTTTAGACCAGTCAATGAAGAAGAAATAACAGATCATAAGATGCATTCTGAGTTTTATACCCTTAACCAAGAAACAGCAGATATAATAAACTCTGCTCATGAGAATGGGAAAAGGGTTATAGCTGTTGGTACTACATCAGTTAGGACCTTGGAATCTATCTATAAGAAGTGTGGCGAGATAAGGGCAGATAGTGGATGGACAGATATTTTTATCTATCCAGGCTTTGAATACAAGGTGGTAGACTGTTTAATAACTAATTTCCACTTGCCAAAATCAACACTAATAATGTTGGTGGCAGCTTTTACATCAAGGCAGATAATTCTCGATGCCTACAAGTATGCAGTTGAAGAAAAGTATAGGTTCTTCTCCTTTGGTGATTGTATGTTTATAAAATAGGTGATTTATGGGATTAAAATATGAATTAATTAAAAAAGATAAATACTCAAATGCTAGGGTGGGGGTAATCCACACAAGTCATGGAGACATACCAACTCCTATCTTTATGCCAGTAGGGACCTTAGGGACTGTAAAGACCATGACACCAGAAGAGCTTGATAAGCTAGGAGCAAAGATTATCCTAGCCAATACCTACCACCTCTACCTAAGACCTGGTATGGACATTATGAGGAAGGCTGATGGACTCCATAAATTTATGAATTGGGACAAGCCAATTCTTACTGATAGTGGTGGCTTTCAAGTCTTCTCCCTTGCAGAAAATAGGAGCATAAGCGAAGATGGGGTCTTGTTTAGGTCCCATATAGATGGGTCCAAGCACTTCTTTACACCAGAAAAAGCCATCTCCATCCAAAATGATATAGGATCAGATATAATGATGAGCTTTGATGAGTGTGTTGATGCCAATGCCGACTACGACTATGTCAAGGACTCTATGGAGAGGACTGTAAGGTGGGCCAAGAGGGGCTATGACTACCACAAAGAACACAGCAAGCCTCACCAAAGTCTCTTTGGTATAGTCCAAGGGGGGATGTTTAAGGACCTTAGGGAAATATCTGTCAAGAAGACTACAGCTATAGACTTCGACGGCTTCTCTATTGGGGGACTCTCTGTCGGGGAAACCAAGGAGAAGATGATCGAGATCCTTAACTTCACAACACCTCTCCTCCCAGAAGATAAGCCAAGGTACAATATGGGAGTAGGAACTCCTGACTACCTCTTTGAATCCTTCGAGGCTGGAATTGATATGGCAGATTGCGTGCTTCCAACAAGGATTGCAAGAAATGGTACAGCCCTTACCTCTAAAGGCAAGCTTGTCGTAAGAAATGCCGCCTACAAGGAAGACTTTAGACCGGTAGATGAAGATTGCGATTGCTATACCTGTAGGAACTACTCCAGGTCTTACATTAGACACCTATTAAATGCTAATGAAATCCTTGGAGCAAGGTTATTAACTTACCACAACCTCTACTTCCTCCTCAAGATGTGCGAAAATATAAGAGAAGCCATTATGGAAGATAGGTTCCTAGAATACAAGGAAGAGTTTTATAAAAAATACGGTTACCAATGAAGCTTGAATATATAATAATACTTATTCTTATAGGATATTTTTATAAGGTGAGTGTAAGGGATTATTTGGTAGAAAAGAAAAATTCCAAATTCATTAGGGAAAACCTTCAAATCTCCTCCAAGGTCCTTACTAAGTCGGGGATTGTAGGGGAGGTTGTGTCAATGGATGGGGAGAGCCTAGTTATAATTACTGGGTCAGAGGACAATAATTCCTACCTAGAAATTGTGATTGACGAGATAAAATCAATTCTTGAATAATATAAGATTATAAAAGATAAAGTCTATGATATTTACTAAGATAGAGGTAAATAATATGGGCTTTTTTCAATATAATAACAAAGGGCTTACTTCATAATACAAAAGAAAAACTGCAATCGCTTAAAAAATTATTTAACTCGATATAGATATCTATTAATTTTTCTAGGATATTTTATTATATCTTAATCACGTGAGGGTCTTATTTCTCTTTTCTTTATCAGGAGAATAAATGAAGTATAATTATAGGAAAGGAAGGATATTTTATGGCAAACTGGTTTATCTATAGGAAGAAGGAAAATTATATAAACAATCTAAAGAATAAAAACTTATCTAAGATTGAGGCTCTGATTCTTGCCAATAGAGACATAGTCGATCCCAAACTTGTTGATATGTTTGTTCATCCTAGCCTAGATAAGCTCCATGATCCATTTTTGTTAAATGATATGGACAAGGCCATAGAGATTATAATTGACACTATCCAAGAAGGAGAAGCGATAAGGATCTTTGGTGACTATGACCAAGATGGGATAGCTTCTGTAATGACCCTTCTGGATGGGTTTTTGTTTTATTATGACAATATTACCTATGATATCCCCCAAAGGGTAGAAGAAGGCTATGGAATTTCATCAAAGATGAGTGAGAAGGCTATAGCAGATGGGGTAAAGTTAGTTATAACTTGCGATAATGGTATAACTGGCTTTGATGAGATTAAAAGACTCAAGGAAGCTGGAATTAGGGTAATAGTAACCGACCACCACCAAATTAGCAAAAAGGGCGAGGGAGACTGGGTAGAGCAAGTCTTACCTGATGCTGATGCAGTAATTAATCCCCACAGGCTAGATAGTAGTTACCCCTTTAGTGACTTATGTGGGGCAGGAGTAGCCTTCAAACTTATATCAGCCCTTTATCAAAAACTTGATGGAGACCTTGACTACCTATATTCTCTCCTGGAGTATGTAGCTATGGGAACGGTTTGTGATATAGTATCCCTTACTGATGAAAACAGGATCTTTGTAATAGAAGGCCTAAAGAGACTAAATCACACAGATAAGCTTGCTATAAAGATTTTACTAGAAGAAGCCGGTTGGAATAAGGAAATTACAGAATATACCCTAGGCTTTATCCTAGGCCCTCTTATGAATGCCACTGGTAGGCTTTCGACAGCCAAGCTTGCCATAGAACTACTAACAGAAGAAGATATAGACAAGATTCATGACCTTGCCAAACAATTAGTCGAACTAAATAACCATAGGAAGGTCCTCACTGAAGAGGGGCTTAAAAGGGCAGATAAGGAAATTGTAGAGCAGGGTTATGATAAGGATAAGGTCATAGTAGTCTATGAGCCTAGTATAGATGAATCGATTTGTGGGATTGTAGCAGGAAGGATCAAGGAAAAATACTATAGGCCAACCCTAGTCCTTACAGATGCTAAGGAAGAAGGTATTATCAAGGGATCTGGTAGGTCTATAGAGGCTTACAATATTTATAAGGAAATTCTTCCTACTGCCAAAAAATTAGAGTCCTTTGGTGGCCACCCCATGGCTTGTGGACTTTCTATGAAAAAAGAAATCCTAGATAAGTTTAGAAAATATCTCAATACCAATGCCAAGCTTAAGGAAAGTGACCTTATAGAAGATATAAATATCGATGCAGCTATAAACATATCCAAGTTAACTCTAGAATTTGCAGAAAAATTAAAGGACCTGGGGCCTTTTGGCAAAGATAACCCTAAACCAATCTTTGCAAGTAAGGGTGTAGATATAGCCAATATCTCTATGATAGGTAAGGATAAGAATACTATGAAACTAAGGCTTCACAGCCAAGGGCAATATATAGATGCTATCAAATTTAATGCTCGAGACTACTATGATTATCTTAATGTAAAGTTTGATAATAATATTGTAGGCAATAAAATAGACTTAATTTACTATCCTGATATAAATGAATTTAGGGATGTGAGAAGTTTACAAGTAAAAATAATAGATTTAAGGTGATGTAATGGCAACCGATTTTAAAAAAGAATATATAAAATTTGAAGAGTATATCTTAGGAAATAATGCCAAAGCCAATATGGAAATTATCAAGAAAGCCTACGATTTTGCAGAATACAACCATAGGGGACAAAAGAGAAATTCGGGAGAAGATTATTTTATCCACCCTATAGCAGTGGCTAAGAAGTTGTCCCAAATGAAACTTGATGATGAGACCATTTGTGCAGGCTTAATGCACGATGTCCTAGAAGATACCCCGGTAAGTCGTGAGGAGATGGCAGAAGAGTTTGGAGAAGAGATTACCTTCTTAGTAGATGGGGTAACCAAACTTAAAAACTTAAACTATACATCCAGAGAAGAAAAACAAGCTGAAAACATCAGGAAGATGGTTATGGCCATGTCTAATGACGTAAGAGTGGTTCTAATTAAGCTTTCTGATAGGCTCCACAATATGAGAACTCTTGAGTATATGACTCGCGAGAAGCAAAAGCAAATAGCCGATGAGACCTTGGAGATCTATGTCCCCCTTGCCCATAGACTGGGTATTTATTCCCTAAAGTGGGAGCTAGAAGACCTATGTTTTAGGTACCAAGAGCCAGACAAGTACTATGAGCTAGCAGAAATGGTAAATGTCAAAAGACGAGAAAGGGAAGCCTATATCAATGAAATTATTGAAAGTCTCTCCAAGTCCTTGGAAGGAACTGGTATAGACTATGAAATAAGTGGTAGGCCTAAGTCTCTTTATTCCATAAATAAAAAGATGGAAAGAAATGGAATTCCTTTTGATGAAATTTATGACCTAACAGCTGTAAGGGTCATAGTTGATACAATTGGGGAATGTTATGCTGTCCTAGGTAAGGTTCATTCCCTATGGAGACCTATACCAAATAGGATAAAGGACTATATCGGTCAACCTAAGCCTAATGGATATAGGTCCCTCCACACAACAGTTTTTGGAGAAGATTCCAAGCCTTTTGAGGTTCAAATTAGGACCAGGCAAATGCACAAGGAATGTGAATATGGTATAGCTGCCCACTGGCGCTATAAGGAAAATAATTCAAACCAAACAGACTTTGATGATGCCATGAGTTTTTTAAGAAGGCTTATAGAATGGCAACAAGAAGGGGGAAATGAAGTAAACAACAAGGAGTTTATGGACACCCTCAAGACTGACTTTTTCTCTAGAGAAATTTATGTCTACTCTCCTAGTGGTGAAGTCTACTCCCTACCAATGGGATCTTGTTCTATAGACTTTGCCTACAAGATCCATACTGAGGTTGGGAATTCATGTGTTGGAGCCAAGGTTAATGGGAAGATGGTTCCCCTAGCCCACCAACTAAAAACTGGAGATGTGGTAGAGATAATTACCAGCAAGAATTCCCGAGGCCCATCTAGGGACTGGCTCAATTTTGTAAAATCAAACCAAGCCAAAAACAAGATCAAGCAATTCTTTAAGAAATACAACAAGGAAGAAAATATTGAGATGGGTCTAGCTATGGTTATAAAAGAAGCCAAGAAATATAGACAGTCCTACAAGAGCCTCTTCAAGGAAGAATGGATAGAAAAGATAATAAGAGACCTAGGATTTCCTACAGAAGATGAGATGTATGCATCAGTTGGTTATGGCAAAACAAACCCTGAGGCCATAGTACAAAAACTCTTGAAATTTGAAGCAGACCTCAAGAAGGAAGAAGACCTCAACAAACCAATAGATATAAATAGGAATCCAGAGCAAAACACCAATATCAATAACCAAGTCAAGGTAGGCGACCTAGAAGAAGATGTTGATGTCAAGTTTGCCAAGTGCTGCACACCAGTGCCAGGAGATCCTATTGTGGGCTTTATTACCAAGGGCAAGGGAATATCAGTCCATGTTAAGACTTGTCCAAACATTATAAATTCCAAGTCGCCAGAAAGACTTATAGATGTTTATTGGACCAACTCCAAGCAAGATAAGTTCCCTGTTAAGATTCAAGTCCTAACAACCAATGCCCCATCCATTCTCTATGATATAAGCAAGATGATGTCTACCTTTAATGTTAATATTTTAGGCATCAACGCTAGGACTGACCAGGATGAGGCTATTATAGATTTAGTCATTGAAGTAAATAATATGAACCAATTATCAGATATTATAGGAAAATTAAAGTCAATTAAAACAGTAAATAACGTATATAGGGTAAAAAATTAATGAGAGCAGTAGTACAAAAAGTAGAAAATTCAAGTGTATCAGTTGATGGAGACTTAATCTCAGAGATTAACAAGGGCTTTATGGTCCTCCTTGCAGTAAAAGAAAGCGATACTCTTGAAGATTTAGAATATATAAAAAGAAAAATAGCCAAACTAAGAATTTTTGAAGATGATGAGGGCAAATTAAACCTATCCATAAAAGACGTAGGGGGAGAAGTCTTATTAATCTCCCAATTTACACTCTATGGTGATGCAAGAAAGGGCAATAGACCTTCCTTTATAGAATCAGCAAAGCCAGATAAGGCAGAAGAATATTATGAAATAATGATAGAAGAGCTTAAGAAGGAAGGCATACCTGTAAAGACAGGAAGATTTCAAACCCACATGAAGGTAGCCCTTGTAAATGATGGACCTGTCACCATTCTTTTAGATAGTGAAAGGATTATTTAGTGGTAGTAAAAAGATTTATTGCCGGTCCTGTATCGACCAATATGTATGTAGTTAGTGATGAAAATAAAAGAGCCTTCATAGTGGATGCTGCTTATCCCACCAAGGCACTTGAAAACTATGTCGAACAAAACGACCTCGATATTAAATTTATCATCCAAACTCATAGCCATTTTGACCATGTACTGGGACTTAAATATTTTAAGGACTTATACCAGGTAGATGTATATGCCAGCGAAGAGAGTAGGGACATAGCCAATGATAAAGACTACAACCTTGCCTATGACTATGATGTATATGTTCCTATAGATAGATATCTAAAGGATAATGAAGTCTTTTCTGACTTTGAGATAGAAGCGATAAAGACCCCAGGACACACCCTTGATTCGATGTCCTATAAGATAAATGATATAATATTTGTCGGAGATACCCTATTTAAACTTTCTGTTGGACGAACTGACCTACCAGGAGGCAACTACCTCCAAATAGTAAATTCAATAAAAAATAAACTAGGTAGTCTTGACGGAGATTATCAAATATTACCAGGTCATGGTGATTCTACAAGTCTAAAATATGAATTAAAAAATAATCCGTTTATAAATTAGGAGGAAGTATGGAATTTAAAAGAACTAATATGTGTGGAGAGCTAAGAAGCCAAGACATTGGCAAGAGTGTAGTCCTTATGGGCTGGGTTGCCAAGAAGAGAAACCTTGGTTCTCTAGTATTTATAGACCTTAGAGATAAGACTGGAATTACTCAAATAGTTGTTAGAGAAGAAGACAAGGACAACTACGAGAGGGCAAGAGAAATTTCCCAAGAGTATGTCATTGAAGTTAAGGGAAGTGTTAGGGAGAGAGAATCTAAAAATAGTGAAATACCTACAGGTGATATAGAAATAGTTGCCGATAAGATCAATATCCTTGACAAAGCCAACACCCCACCAATCTATATAAAAGATGACGATGATGTAAGTGAGAATTTGAAATTAAAATATAGGTACCTCGATATGAGAAAGCCTTCAGTTCAAAAAAATCTCAAACTAAGGTCTGATATCATTAGAACTGCTCGTGAATATATGTATGAGCATGGTTTTACTGAAGTTGAAACTCCATTTTTGACCAAACCAACTCCAGAAGGAGCAAGGGACTATGTGGTACCATCAAGAATAAACGAGGGTAAGTTTTATGCCCTACCTCAATCCCCACAACTTTTAAAGCAAATCCTTATGATAGGATCTTTGGATAGGTACTTCCAAGTTGTAAAATGCTTCAGAGACGAAGACCTAAGGGCTAATAGGCAACCAGAATTTACCCAATTAGACCTTGAAATGAGCTTTGCCAACCAAGATGACGTAATCGAAATGAATGAGGGCCTTATTAAGGAACTCTTTGACAAATATACAGACTATGACATTGAACTTCCTATAGCTAGGATGGATTATAAAGAAGCTATGGAATCCTATGGATCAGACAAGCCTGACCTAAGGTATGGTTACAAGATTAATAATATCAGCGAAATATTTAAAGATAGTGACTTTAAGGTATTTAGTGACAACACAGTAGAGGGAAGGTCTGTAAGGGCCATCAACTTTAAAAACCTCGCTGATAAGTACTCAAGAAAGCAGTTAGACAAGCTAACAGACTTTGTTAAAGATTATGGATTAAAGGGACTTTCCTATATCAAGTTCCAAGAAGAAGTTCAATCATCAATCAAGAAATTCTTAACAGATGATATCCTAGCAAAACTAAAAGAAGCTCTAGATCTAGAGGATAATGACCTAGTATTAATAGGAGCTGATAAGGACAAGACTGTTCTTGAAGGTATGGGAGCCTTGAGGAGAAAAGTTGCCAAGGACAATGACCTTTATGAGAAAGAATATGCCCTATGCTGGGTTGTAAACTTCCCAATGTTCGAGTACTCTGAAGAAGAGGAAAGGTATGTGAGCCAACACCATCCATTCACCATGCCAAATGAAGAAGATATTGACCTTCTACTTACAGAACCAGGCAAGGTTAGGACTCAAGCCTACGATATAGTAATAAATGGCGATGAAATGGGTGGGGGATCTGTCAGAATTAACAATTCAGACCTCCAAGAAAAGGTCTTTGAAGCCCTTAATTTGACAGAAGAAGATATTAAGAACAAATTTGGTTTCTTCATTGAAGCTCTTAAATATGGTACACCACCTCATGCAGGACTTGCCTATGGATTAGATAGGTTAATAATGCTATTTGCTAAAACTGAAAATATTAAAGATGTTATAGCTTTCCCTAAAACACAATCTGCTACTTGCCCACTATCAGAGGCTCCAAGCCCAATAGATGAGAAGGCATTAAATGAACTTTCTATAAAATTAGATAAGGAGTAATATGGATAAATTAACAAAAGAGGGATTAGTTTTAAATAATGATAAAGGACGCTTGACAGTAGAAGTCTTTAGAAATGGGGCTTGTGGATCTTGTGCTGCTAATGGAAACTGCGCAGAGAGCAAGACTACAGAAATTGAAGTCTATACCCACGAAGATATCAAAAAGGGCGACTGGGTAGTTATAGAAGGAGATGCTAGCGAAGTAACCAAGCTTACTGCTAAGGTCTACCTCATCCCTGTTGTTATGATGTTTATAGGAGCAATCCTACCTAGCCTCTTTTTGACCAATACAGGCTTAGATATAAATCTAATGACCCTCATATCAGTAGGGGTATTTCTTGCGATTTCAATAATTATTGTTAAAGCTATGGACAAAAAAGTAGAAAAAGAAAACTTGATGAAAGTTAGAAAAAAATAAGAAAAATGAGTTATCACCGTTGGGGAAATCTTCTGGGTTGACCTGACGGTAATTCTTAATTACGGAGATTAATTATGGTTATGCCAATGGTTACCTTGGTCGGAAGGACCAATGTGGGAAAATCAACCTTGTTTAATAGGTTGGTTGGAAAAAGAAAATCAATAACTGAGGACATATCAGGAGTTACCAGGGACAGGATAGTCGATAAGGTTGACTGGCAAGATAAGGAATTCTTATTAGTTGATACTGGTGGTCTTGATATTTCTAACAAGGAAGTTATGAATACCGAAGTAAAGGGTCAGGTAGAAAAAGCCCTTATGGAAACAGACCTTATCCTCTTTATGGTAGATGGAAATGAGGGACTAAATCCTTATGATGTAGATATAGCCAATGAAATAAGAAGGTACAATAAACCAGTTGTAATAGTAGCCAATAAGTTAGATTCCTTCAAAAATACAGATAGCGTCTATGACTTCTATCAACTTGGCTTTGATGAGCTTGCTATGATTAGTGCAGAGCAGGCCAAGGGTCTTGGAGATCTCTTAGATAAAATCATCTCCTTTATAGACTTTTCAGCCTACGATGAGATAGAAGATGCTACAAGGATTGCTATAATAGGTAAGCCTAACGCTGGAAAATCATCCCTAGTAAATCTATTGCTAAATGAAGAGAGGATGATTGTAACAGATATTGCTGGTACTACCAGGGATGCAGTAGATTCTTATTGGTCTTATAATGAAAATAATTATGTTTTGATTGATACAGCAGGGCTAAGACGAAAGTCTAGGGTTAAGGAAAACGTAGAGTACTATGCCAACCAAAGGACCTTTGATGCTGTAGATAGTGCAGAAATTTGTCTTTTCTTGATAGATGCAAGCGTAGGTGTTACAGAGCAAGATGCCAAGATTGCTGGCTATGCCCACAATAACAAGAAGGCTATGATTATAGCTGTAAATAAGTGGGACCTAGTTGATAAGGAGACCAACACTATGGCCAAGCTTGAAAAAGAAATCAGATCTACTCTATCATTTGCACCCTATGCACCTGTAGTATTTATTTCAGTCCTAGAAAACAAGAGGATAGATAAGCTACTAGACCTAATAGAGGTGGTATCAAATAACTACCACACAAGAATCAAAACTGGTATGCTAAATACTATCTTACAAGACGCAATCATGCTCAATCCACCACCACAAGATAAGGGTAAGAGACTTAAGATCTTCTATATTTCTCAGGTCGGTACAGCCCCACCTAAGTTTATGTTATCAATTAATAATAGAGACCTAGTCCACTTTTCCTATACCAGGTATTTAGAAAATCAAATCAGACAAAATTATAGACTAACGGGAGTGCCTTTTAGCTTTGTATTCAAACAAAGGGGAGAAGAATGATGAAGATTTTTATAGCCTTCCTATCTTACCTCCTTGGATCTCTTCCAGCAGGCTTTGTTATAGCCAAGTTTGTATACAAGCAAGATATAAGGACCCTGGGTTCAGGAAATATCGGAGCTACTAATTTACTTAGAAATTTTGGTAAGGCAGCAGGGGGTTTGACCTTTGTCTTTGATTATTTTAAGGGAATCCTGGCAGTCTTTATTGGTAAAAAATTACTGGGAGATAGTGGAGCAACAATCGCGCTAATGTTTGTAGTCTTGGGCCATATCTTCAGTATCTTTCTTAAATTTAGAGGGGGCAAGGGCATAGCTACTTCTTTTGGTGCCCTATGTGTTGCAGATTTCAAGATGGCTATGATCCTTATAACTATCTTTATAATCTTAGTTGCCTTAACAAGGAAGGTATCCTTGGGATCAGTAGTCGTTGCGACTCTTGCACCTTTTCTAAGTTTTTACTACCACGGGATAAGTTCTTTCTCCTTTGCTGTATTGTTCATTGCAGTCTTGATTGACTTCCGTCATAGGGCTAATATAAAGAGGCTGATTAGGGGAGAAGAAAAGGAACTATTTTAGGAGCTGTTATGAAAATATCAATAATCGGTGCTGGGAGCTGGGCTAGTGCCATAGCCTCCCTCTTAAGTGATAAGAATGAAGTCTTACTTTACGCAAGGGATAAGGACCTTGAGAGATCAATAAATGAGGACCATGTCAATTTTAAATACTTCCCTAATAAAAAACTTTCAGAAAATATAAGGGCTACATCAGATCTTAAAACTTGCTTTGAAAATAGGATTCTCATAAATGCTATTCCTACACAAAATATAAGAAGGGTCTATGAAAATACCAAAGGCTGGCTAAGGTATGACCAAGTTATAATAAACTTATCCAAGGGCCTTGAACTTAATAGCCACTATAGGATATCTGAGATCTTGAAGGATATATACGGAGATTTAAACTTTGCAGTATTAAGTGGCCCATCCCATGCAGAAGAAGTTATAGAAGATATGCCGACTGCGGTAGTTTGCGCTTCAGAAGATCTTGACCTTGCTAAGGAAATTCAAAATATTTTTTCCAGGTCCTACTTTAGAGTCTATACGTCTACTGATGTAAATGGAGTAGAGCTTGGAGGTAGTGTAAAAAATATCTTGGCCTTCTCTATTGGTATGGCAAGTGGTCTAGGCTATGGAGATAATTCCAAGGCCGCCCTAATTACTAGGGGTATCCACGAGATGGAAAGATTTGCCAGTCACCTAGGAGCGGAGCCTAAGACAATCTATGGACTTGCTGGAATTGGAGATTTAATTGTAACAGCTACTAGCGAGCACTCTAGAAATAATAGGGCAGGTAAACTAATAGGTCAAGGAAAGAGCCTAGATGACTTGTCCAAGGAAATAAATATGGTTGTAGAAGGAATCCCTACAACCAAGGCAGTTTATGAGCTATCTAGGGATATGGGTATAGAAATGCCTATAACAAATGAGCTATACAAGGTCTTGTTTGAAGGCAAGGATGTCGACCAATCTGTAAGAGACCTCATGGGTAGGAATCTTAAAAATGAATATTAAAGTCGAAATTTTTTGCTAAAATGTTATAATAGTTATAGAGAAGAAAATTTTCAAGAGGGAGTATTATGTTAGACAGGTTTAAAGAATTTATAGGCATCGATGATAATTATGATGATTACGACGATGAGCAATTGTATTATGATGACGAAGACAAAAAAGTAGAAACAAAACCAGTAGAAACTACTACTAAAACAAATTATTCTAGTCTTTTTAGTGATAAGTCTTATGAAGCAGATGATAGTACCTATAGTACAAATTCATCAAAGGATAAGGATGTATCATATAATTTTTCTACAACATCAAGGAGAGGAGATAATATAGTCAATATGAACGATAAAACTTTTAGTCCATCAGCTGGCATGAGAATTTCTATTCAAGAGCCACTTGAATATGACCAAGATGCACCTAAGGTTGTAGATGATATCCTTAATAGAAAAGTTGTAGTATTAAATTTGGAAATGGTTGACACAGACCTAAGAAGAAGAATTTTCGACTTTGTTTCAGGAGCTGTATACGCCGTAGATGGAAGTGTAACTAAAGTAAATAAGGGAATCTTTATAATTAGTCCATCAGGAGTTGAAGTTAGTCAAGATATTAGGGAACAAGTTGAGGACGGAAATTACAATCAATTATAGACCTTATTTTGCTTAATCTGCTGTAGCCTATGGTGCAGCAGATATATTTTTTAGGAAAGTTAATGGCTTTAGAATATAATTTAGACTTTATAAGTGATAAGAGTAAAAAATCGAATATAAAAAAGGCCATCTCATCTCTAGAAAAGGCCTACTATACATCTAGGGAAACTTCTAGCTTTTTCTTGGACCCCTTCGAGAGATCGGTTATAGGGGATATAGCTAGGAAAAATAATATAGACCTAGTTTTTCTTGGGGGAAATGAAAGGGCTGAGAGGCAAATCTTTGTAGCTAACCCCTACTATGAGCCACTTAATAGCGAAGACTATATAAGGGTTCTTGAATTTGAAAGCCTAGATATAAAACACCCCGATGTCCTTGGAGCCTTGATCCACCTTGGCCTTGATAGGGAAAGAATAGGGGATATAGAGGTCAATGATGGCAGATGTGAGTTCGTAGTTCTAAAGGAAGATGGCTCTTTTATCAAATACAACCTAAGTAAGATAAAAAATGAAGGGGTATCTATAGACTTTAAGCCTTCTAATGAACTAAGGGTAGTCGAAGCAGCCTATATAGAAAAATCAGGATTTGTTTCATCACTTAGGCTAGATAATATAGTTTCACTTTTATTGAGTACATCTAGGTCTAAGGTCAAGGAATTTATCAACAAATCCCAAGTCAAGGTAAACTACCAAACAATAACCGATCTAGCCTACAAGGTAGAAGAAAATTCTATGATTTCGATTAGAGGAGTTGGGAGATTTATCTTTGATGGGGTGAGTGGCAGAAGCAAGAAGGATAATTACCATATAGAGTATAGGAAGTTAGTATGATATATGCACTTTTAATTATAATAGGAATAGTTTTAGATAGACTTAGCAAAAATTATGCAGTGAATAATTTTATAAATAATCCCATAGATGGGCCAATAATTAATCTTACTTATGTAGAAAATAGGGGAGCGGCCTTTGGGATATTACAAGATAAGAGGGTATTTTTTATACTTTTAACCATAGCCATAATAGGATTTTTGCTATATTATTTCATCAAAAACTTAAAGACCAACCCCAAAATTTTAAATTATGCCTTTGCTCTAATAATTTCTGGAGCCTTGGGTAATTTTTATGACAGGTTATTTCAAGGTTATGTAGTGGACTTTATAGAGTTTGCCTTTGTAAACTTCCCGGTCTTTAATATAGCCGATATTTTGGTGTCAATTGGATGTTTTTTGATGATAATTTATGTCTTATTTGAAAATAAAGAGGAAGAAAAATGAGCGTTCACATAGGAAATGATTGGGATGAGCTTTTAAAGGAAGAATGGGAGAAGCCTTACTATAAGACCTTAAGGCAGTTTTTGATAAGGGAATACAAGACTCGAAGAATTTATCCTGATATGTATGACATCTTCAATGCCCTAGTCTATGTTCCATACAAGGATGTAAAAGTTGTAATCCTCGGCCAAGATCCCTACCATGGCAGGGGTCAGGCCCACGGTTTTGCCTTTTCTGTTAAGAAGGGAGTCCCTACTCCTCCCTCCCTACAAAATATTTACAAGGAACTTCATGATGACCTAGGTCTATACATCCCAGATAATGGCAACCTTATTAAGTGGGCAGAACAGGGAGTCTTGCTCTTAAATACAGTCCTTACTGTAAGGGATGGAAATGCTAATTCCCACAAGGGTATGGGCTGGGAAAATCTAACCGATAGGATAATAGAGCTTCTAAATAAGAGAGAAAAGCCCATAGTCTTTATACTCTGGGGAGCCAATGCCAGGTCCAAGGAGAAGCTAATAACTAATAGGAACCATCTTATTTTAAAGTCTGTTCACCCATCGCCACTATCTGCCTATAGGGGATTTTTTGGATCAAAAGTCTTTTCCAAGACTAATAAATTTTTAGAAGCAAATAATATGAGACCTATCGACTGGCAAATCGAAAACATAAGGAATTGAGGATCATAAGTGGTTCTCAATTATTTTTTTGGTCAAATTTAGGATATTTTTGTACTTGTAGGTGTGTCCCTGCCTTATAACTAGGAAATGAGGATCTATCCTAAGGTCAGTTTGATTTTCTATGGCAAAGGTGTTTATTGCTATGTGGCCCCTGGTTTTACCATCAAGGAGGCCGTAGAGGACTTGGAGGTTGATGGTTATGTTTCTATTTTTAATTGATATATCATAATTATCGTTTACAAAAAAGGCCTCATCTAGGTCCTCTGAGGACTCTAGCTTGATATTAGCTATATCATTATTAATATAGACAGACTTTAGGGAAACTTTACCAAGCCTAGTCCCTATTGTTAATTCTTTTATAAAAGACTTCTCTATATTCATCAATAGCTCTGTTGCTATGATATCATTTTGGTTATGCTTAATAATTGGAAAGGGCCTATCCCTTTTGACTAAATCGTCACTTAGCTTACTAAAGGTCTTATACCTTGAAGGATCTTCCCTATAAAAGCCTACTAACTTCTCCATATCAGAAAGTTTGAGGGAGTCGAAGTCAAAAAATATGCGGTATTTCTTGATGACTTTTAGGAGATCTATGGTAGGTGGAAAGATGGGAAAAAGGTCATGGGAGATGAGGCGATTATTAAGAAAGGGGATATCGAAGGTATCTCCATTGTAGGTAATAATTTCCATCTCGGCTGACATTTCTAGGTATATTCTTAAGAGTCTTTCTTCTTCACTATCATCTTCGGCAAAGTATTGGATGGCGTAGGCCTTCTTATCTTCACGGTGAACTAGTCCCAAGACAACCAGGGTGTCAACTGATGAATCAAGTCCGGTTGTTTCTATATCTAATACTATTTGATTTTCTTTAATGTTCTCACAAGGAATAAGTTTTTTTATACATATCATAGGTCTACTATACTGTTTGTAATCTTTTTTAATAACAATATAATAAAAAGAGTTAAGGAGATATTATGATTTATTTAGACAATGCTGCTACAAGTAAAATGAGTAAAAAAGCCATAGAGGCTGAAGTTTATGTCTTAGAAAATTACTACGCCAATGCTTCAGCAATCCACTCTTATGGAATGGAATCAGAAAATCTTATAAAAAAATCAAGGAAAGAAATAGCAAATATAATTAATGCCAAGGAGAGTGAAATTTACTTCACCAAGGGGGCAACAGAATCTAATAATATAGTTATAGCATCCCTTGCTTCTAAGGAGGGCCTTGCCCTTAGCTCTTCTATTGAGCATTCTTCTGTATATGATGCCCTTAATAATAGTGACTTCAAGAAAGTAACTTATTTGAAGAATAGAAGTGATGGACAGATAGACTTAGATGATTTGAAGCAAAACCTCTCCCATGAGGTCAAACTTCTATCACTAATATATGTAAATAATGAAACGGGGTCAATTACTGATATAAAGACGATTAGCAAAATTGTAAAAGACTTTGATGAAAATATCTTGATCCACCTGGATGCCACCCAAGCCCTAGGAAAAATTCCTGTAGATGTAGAAGACCTTGGGGTTGATACTATGAGTTTTTCTGGCCATAAGTTTCACGGACCTAAGGGAGTAGGGGGTCTCTATGTCAAAAAGAAGGCCCTATCAAAGATAAAACCCCTTCTCTTTGGTGGTAGACAAGAGGTGATTAGCTCTGGTACAGAAAATCATCCAGCCATCTATGCCATGGGTGTAGCCCTAAGGGAAGTTGTAGATGAAGATAATTATTCTTATATAGATGGACTTAGGACTTATCTCAAATCCCAAATCGAAGAAAATATAAGTGATTATATGGTTATTTCTCCAGAAGAATCCTATAGTCCCTATATATTAAATGTTGCCTTCAAAAATATAAAGTCTGAGGTCCTAGTTCATTTTCTGGAAGATAGGGAGATTTATGTATCATCGGGTTCAGCCTGTGCCTTGGGGGCCAAGAGTAGGATTTTATCTGCCCTAGGAGTTCCAGCCGATTATATAGATGGGGCAATTAGATTTTCTTTTTCAAGGGATATAAGAAGGGAAGATTTGGACACGACAGTAGAAGCCCTAAGAGAGGGTATAGAAATGATAAGAGGAGTTTTTTAATGGAATGGTTACTAGCAATAAGCTTTGGTGAAATTTTCTTGAAGGGTAAGAATAGAAATACCTTTTATAAGACTGCTATTAATAATATAAAAAGGAATATAAGGGATATAGGCTATGAAGATATGTATGTAGAGTCTTCCAAGCTCTATATCAAGGCCGATAGGTCCAAGTTTGATAGGCTCAAAAAAGAAATTAAGAAGGTCTTTGGTATCTCCTACATAGCAGAGGTTATAAAAACAAAAAAAGACCTAGAAATCCTATCAAAGAGTGTAATCGACCTCGTAGATTTTTACTATGGGGATCAAGGCAAAACCTTTAAGGTTGAGTCAAAGAGAACTGACAAGTCCTTCCCCCTTACTTCTCCTCAATTATCCAGCAAGATTGGGGGAGTGGTCTTAAAAAATAAGAAAAACTTGAGTGTTGATGTCCATAACCCTGATTTTGTAATAAGCATTGACATCAAGGCCCATGCATACGTCTATATAGTTAGGGAAGAGGGGCTAGGTGGCCTTCCTATAGGATCATCTGGTAGTGGACTCTTGCTTTTATCTGGTGGGATTGACTCACCTGTCGCTGGCTTTCTTATGGCAAAAAGAGGGATGGAGATAAACGCCCTCCACTTTCATTCTTATCCCTTCACCTCAAAGAGGGCCCACCAAAAGGCCATGGATCTTGCAAGACTTTTATCAGCCTATACTGGAGATATGACTGTTTATTCAATAAATCTCGCTGAAATATACAAAGCCATCAGTCAAAATTGTCCTAGAAGGGATACTACGATTTTATCTAGGAGGTTTATGATGAGAATTGCAAGTAAGCTTGCGAAAGATTATGGTTACCAAAGCCTTATAACTGGGGAGAGCCTAGGGCAAGTGGCAAGTCAAACAATAGAGTCAGTTTCTGTAATAAATGAATCAACCGATCTTCCTATCCTTAGACCCCTTATAGCTATGGATAAGAAGGACATAATAGATATATCTGTAAATATAGACACCTATGAGAAGGCAATAGAGCCTTATGATGATTGTTGCTCTATCTTTGCCCCAGCAAATCCAGTAACCAAACCAAAGCTTGAATTTATTAAAAAATCAGAAGAAAACTTAGATATAAAAAAATTGGAAGAAGATGCCATAAAGTCAATGGAAATTATAAAAATATCTTGACAAGGATGGCAAAGTACAGTAATATAAATAAGTAGACCGCTCAGTTTCGGGTTCTGATCCCCAAATCTGGCGAGAATTTTAAGTAATAGGAGGTTTCCATGTACGCAATTATAAAGACAGGTGGAAAACAATACAAAGTATCAGAAGGTGACTTAGTTAGAGTTGAAAAACTTAACAACGAAGTTGGTGAAACCGTAGAATTTGATCAAGTACTTTTAGTAGCAGGAGATGAAGTTAAAGTTGGATCCCCATACGTAGAAAACGCAAAAGTTACTGCGACAGTTGAAGATCAAAACAAAGAAAAGAAAATAGTTGTATTTAAGTATAAACCAAAGAAAAAATACAGAAAAAAACACGGTCACAGACAACCTTATACTTTAGTAAAAATTGATAGCATATCTCTTTAATGATTAATGTTGAAGTATTAGTTAAAGGCGATAGAAGAGTAGGTTATGAAATAAGAGGCCATGCAGATTTTGCTGAACATGGCAGCGATATAGTTTGCTCTGCTGTTACAATACTTGCTTATTCATGTGTAAATACCCTGGACCAATATGCTGATAAGGTAGAATTTATCGACGATGGTGATATATTGTATTTAAGAACAGATGATGATAGCGAGGAAATAGCTACTGTATTTGCTTATTTTGAAACAGGAGTCCAAACTTTATTATCGAATTATGGTGATTACGTAAAATTAAATTATAAGGAGACTTGAATATGATAAGAAATATTGATTTACAAAGATTGTCAAGTAAAAAGGGAGTATCTTCATCAAAGAACGGTAGAGATTCAAATCCTAAAATGCTTGGTGTTAAGAGAAGCGATGGACAATTTGTTAATGCTGGAACAATCATAGTAAGACAAAGAGGAACCAAGATTCATCCAGGCAACAATGTTAAAAAGGGCGCTGATGATACTCTATATGCTGTATGCGAAGGCGTTGTTAAATTTGAAAGAAGAGGAAGAGACAGAAAGCAAGTTTCTGTTTACGCTCAAGAAGAAATAGCTTAAATTAAGGCTTGCCTGTTGGCAAGCTTTTTTATATGAGAGGAAAATCCTATGATAGATTACGCAAAAGTATACCTCAAGGCAGGAGACGGTGGAAACGGAGCTGTTGCTTGGAGAAGAGAAAAGTATGAGCCAAACGGTGGTCCTGCCGGTGGCGATGGTGGTAATGGTGGCTCTATTATCCTTAGGGCTACTAGAAACCTATCTACCCTAGATGAATTTAGGTATAAGACAAAGTACCTGGCCCCTAATGGGGAAGCTGGTGGGAAGAGCAAAAAATTTGGCAAAAAAGGAGAAGATCTTTATATTAATGTCCCTATGGGTACAGTTATAAGAGAAGCAGAATCTAATGTAATTGTCAAAGATATGAGTAAAGATGGAGAAGAATTTTTAATCGCCAAGGGAGGCAAGGGGGGCAGGGGTAATGTCCACTTCAAAAGCTCCATTAGACAAGCTCCTAGGTTTGCAGAAATTGGCAAAAAGGGCCAAGAGATAGAAGTTATACTAGAACTTAAAATCCTTGCTGATGTGGGTCTAGTAGGTCTACCTAATGTTGGTAAATCCACCCTCATATCTGTAATATCAAAGGCCAAGCCAAAAATAGCTAACTACCACTTCACAACCCTTGATCCAAATCTTGGTGTTGTAAATATAGATAGGGAGAGAAGCTTTATAGTGGCTGATATTCCTGGTCTTATAGAGGGGGCTAGCGATGGAAATGGCTTGGGTCATGACTTCCTAAAGCATATAGAAAGGTGCAGGGTCTTAGTCCACTTGGTAGACATATCTGGTATAGAGGGTAGAGATCCTATAGAAGACTTTAAATTAATAAACAAGGAGCTAAGCCTCTATGATGATAGACTAGGGGATAAGCCAATGATAGTGGCCCTCAATAAGTCTGATTTAGATTATAATAACAATGCCCAAAAGTTTATAGATGAGTTTGGAGACAAATATAAAATATTTACCATATCAGCTGCTACAACTAAGGGTATAAAAGAATTAATAGATGGTGTTTATGATTTGTTAAGTCAAAGCAAGGCCAAGGAGTTTGACCTAATGGAAGAAGTTGATGAAGACTTCCTAGATGGCTACTACAATAAGAAGATCGACTATGACCTAAATTTTGGCAAGGATGGAGATATCTACCTTGTTTATGGTAAGAGGGTTGATAACCTATTGGAGAAGGTCGACTACAAGGAATATGACGGAGCCATTCACTTTGAGAAAAAACTTAGGGAAATGGGAGTATTTGACAAGTTAAAGGAAATGGGTATTGAAGAAGGAGATAGTGTAGCCTTTGGAGATATTGTATTTGAATATTACGAATAGGGGAATTTATGTTAACAGGTAAACAAAGAGCAGCTCTCAAGCAAGAGGCACATGATTTTAAGCCTGTAATAAATATAGGCAAAAATTCTATAACTGATGAGTTAATCAAGGCTATAGATGAAGCCTTGGAAGCAAGAGAGCTTATAAAGATCAAAATTTTATCAAATAATTTAGACGACCAAGAAGAGATAGTAAATGATGTTATCGAAAGACTCGATGCAGAATTTATATCCCACCTGGGGTCAATTTTTACAATTTATAGAAAAAACGAAGAAAATAAGTACGGATTATAATGAGGATAGGACTTTTTGGAGGAACCTTTGACCCCATTCATATTGGCCATCTTATAGTTGTGGAAAATTGCATCAACTATATGAATTTGGATAGGGTTATAATTTTGCCAAGCTCAGATCCTCCCCACAAGAGAGATAGGAAAAAGACTGCTACAAGTATTAGAGTTGAGATGGTGAGCGAAGCCATAAAGGATAATGACAAGCTAGTCCTATCAACCTATGAATCCACAGACCATATAGTTCACTACACTGACGATACTATAAAATATTTTAGGGAAAATTTCCCAGATGATGATATTTTTTATATTATGGGCGAAGATTCTTTCTTGACCATAGATACCTGGAAAAACTACGAGAATATCTTGGATACTAATATCATTGTCTTTACCAGGTCTAATATAGACGAAGATAGCGAACTGGTTAGGAAGGTTCACGATGTAAGGAAGGATAATCCAAATATTTTTTTAATAAACAACCTAAATATAAATATCTCATCAACCCTTATTAGGGGCTTGGTAAAGGATGACAAGAGTATAAAATACTTAGTAAGGGATGAAGTAAAATATATAATAGAGAATAGGGGGTTGTATGTTTGATATAGACTCATATAAGGATAGGCTCTTAGAAGACATAGGTAAAAAACGTTACAAGCACAGTCTAAGGGTGGTAGATGCAGCTCTTAAGCTAAGTGAAGATCTTGATATAGATGTAGATAAAGTCAAGATTGCGGCACTTTTGCATGATTGTGCCAAGTACAATGAAGAGAGATATATAAGAGAGCTTGACCTAAAGATAGATGAAAAAATCCATCCAACAAGCCCTGTTATCCATGCATTTGTAGGGGCAGAAGTTGCCAAAAAAGTGTATAATATTAAAGACAATGATATCTTAGATGCCATAAGGTACCACACGACTGGCAGGGCCAATATGAGCCTCTATGAGAAGATAGTATTCTTGGCAGATGCCATCGAAGAAAAAAGGGACTATCCAGGAGTAGAGGATATAAGGGAGAAGGCCTTTGAGGATATCGATGAGGGACTTTTGGAGTGCCTAGATCATAATATAAAGTTTTTAATAGATAAGAAATCTTATATCGAAAGTCTTACTTTTGAGGCTAGAAATTATTTAATAAAGGAGAAAAATGGAAAAAGTTGAAAGAATTTTAAAGACCTTAGACGATAAACTTGCTATAGATATAAAAACTATAGAGCTAGATAATTCATCAGTAGCTGATACCTTTATTATAGCAAGTGGTGGATCAATTAACCAAACCCGTGCCTTGGCAGACTATGTCGAAGAAGACCTAGAAAAGGAAGGCTATAAAGTATTTTCTAAGGAAGGTCTTAGAGAGGGTGAATGGATCCTCCTTGATGTAGGAGATGTAATTGTCCACATATTTACACAAAAACAACGTGAATTTTACGACTTAGATAATTTATGGGAGAGATAATTCCCTAAATTGTAGGAGCTTACAATGTCAGAGGATAAAAGAGATAAGATAATTTATTTTTTGGTAGTTGTAATAGTTGCCCTGGGTGCTAGGAGTTTCTTCAAGGGAGACTTTTCTAGTGCCTTTAAAAGGGACGAAGATTTAAAAATAATAGCAGAAGATAGTGTTTCTGAAGAAAATCTAGAAGAAATAACTAAGGGAGATGCTGAGAGAAAAGTCTATATAACAGGCCAAATCACAAATCCTGGTGTCTATATCATAGGAGATGATGATAGGCTTGAGGATTTAATAACAATGGCAGGAGGCCTAACAGAAAGAGCCAACAACAAGAACTTGAATTTAGCTATTAAATTAGAAGACCAAATGAAAATTTACATACCGGATATCGATGAAGATATTATAGAAGAAGACCTAAATTTGAGCGAAAGTACTACTGGTGGTGGACTTGTCAATATAAACACTGCTAGCAAGGAAGAGCTTATGGAGCTTCCCAATGTTGGAGAAAAAAGAGCAGAAGCCATTATAAACTATAGGGAAGAAAATCGATTTGAAAAAATCGAAGACATAAAAAAAGTTACTGGAATAGGCGATAAATTTTTCGAAGCATTGAAGGATTTAATAACAATATAGGTGATAAAATGAAATTATCAACAAGAGGAAGGTATGGATTGAGAGCCATGTGCTACCTGGCTTCCAATAAGAATAAGGGCTATATATCTGTATCCGAAATCTCCGATAAGCTAAATTTATCAGAGAACTACTTGGAGCAATTAATAAGGCTCTTAAAAAACGAGGGACTAATCAAGTCTCAAAGAGGCCCCAAGGGTGGCTACATGATTACAAAAGACCTCAAGGATATAAGTGTCGGCGAGGTTTTGAGGGCCCTTGAGGGAAATATCACTATGAGTGAATGTGTAAGTGGTAGCTATGACTGCTACAATAAGTGTGATGCATACAATGTTTTTAATAGGATAGACCAGGTCATTAATGATGCTGTTGATTCTATTACTTTAGAAAATATTATAAATCAAGAAGTATGAGGTAAATTAATGAAACAATTAGGAATGAATGAGTTAAGAAGTAAATTTTTAAACTTTTTTGGAGAAAAACACGATCATACCCTACTTAAATCTTTTCCACTAATACCAGTAGATGATGATTCACTACTACTAATAAATGCTGGTATGGCACCTCTAAAGAAATATTTTACTGGTGAGAAGAAGATGAAAAATAATAGGGCGACTTCATCCCAAAAATGTGTAAGGACTGCAGATATTGAGAGAGTCGGAAAGACCGAACGCCACGGAACCTTCTTTGAGATGCTGGGTAATTTTTCCTTTGGGGATTATTTTAAGGAAGAAGCCATAAGCTGGGCCTACGAATTTTTGACTTCAGAACTTGAAATTTCTAAGGACCTCTTATGGGTAACAGTCTACAAGGATGACGATGAAGCCTACAATATATGGAAGGATAAGATAGGTATAGATCCAGAAAGAATTTTGAGACAAGGCAAGGAAGATAACTTCTGGGAAATCGAAGTGGGCCCATGTGGACCTTGTTCTGAAATCTTTGTAGATAGGGGAGAAGCTAGGGCAGTAGATGAGAATGATACAAAACCTGGCAATGATGATTCAGATAGGTTTATGGAAGTGTGGAACCTAGTATTTACCCAATTTAACAAGGAAAAGGATAATAATTATACCCCACTTGCCCATCCAAATATCGATACAGGTATGGGTCTTGAGAGAATTGCTATGGTCCTTCAAGAAAAAGACAATATCTTTGAAGTTGATGTTATGGCTGCTATCATTGATGAAATCGAAAAAGTTTCTGGCAAAAAATATAGGGAAGACAAGAAATCAGATGTATCTATCAGAGTTATAGCAGACCATGCCAAGGCTATGACCTTTCTAGTAGGAGATGGGGTAATTCCATCAAATGAAAAGAGAGGCTATGTCCTTAGAAGACTTATAAGAAGAGCCTACAGACATGGCAAACTACTTGGAGTTAAAGGAGAATTCCTAAGCAAGATAGTTGATAAAGTAATAGATTCCTACAAGGTAGAATACGAAGAACTAGAAGACAATAGAGAAAAAATCAAAGAAATAATCGTAGAAGAAGAAGACAGGTTCCAAAAAACTATCGACCAAGGTCTACTTATGCTAGAAGAAAAGATAGAAGCTATCAAAGCCAATGGTGAGTCTATCCTAGATGGAAAAGAAGCCTTCAGATTGTATGACACCTATGGTTTCCCACTAGACTTAACCAAAGAAATTCTAGAAGAAAATAACCTAAGTGTTGATGAAGAAGCCTTCAATAAGGAAATGGAAATCCAAAAGCAAACAGCTAGGGATGCTAGGAAGAAAGATGCAGGTTGGTCACTTGATAACCTAAATACAGAAGGTATCGCTAAGACTGACTTCCTAGGATATGACAACCTAGTTGTAGAAGGCAAGGCCCTCAGACTTTACCAAAATAATGATCAAGTTGATTCTATAAGTGAAGATCACGGAGAAAATGGTATAATAATATCTGATAAGACTTCGTTTTATGCTGAGGGCGGAGGTCAAGTTGCTGATACAGGATATATCTATAATGATAACTTTAAGGCAAGGGTAATCGACGTCCAAAAGCAAAAAGATATCTATTTCCATTATGTAGAAGTTATAGAAGGAAAATTAGCTACAAATGATAGGGCAAGCTTTGAGGTAGATAAGGATAGACGTTATGCTATCGAGAGAAACCACTCAGCTACCCACTTATTAGACCAAGCTCTGAAAGATGTATTAGGGAGTCAAGTTGGACAAGCAGGATCACTGGTAGATGAAAATAAATTAAGGTTTGACTTTACCCACAATAAGGCCTTGACTGGTGAAGAGTTATCTCAAATAGAGCAAATCGTTAATAGACAAATTGCCAAGAGAGATGTAGTTACCAAGGAAATTATGGATTACAAGGACTCACAAGAAAAAGGTGCTATAGGCTTATTTGAAGATAAGTATAAGGATAAGGTTAGAGTTGTAAGCATGGGAGATTACTCAAAGGAACTTTGTGGTGGCTGCCATGTAAATAACACATCAGATATCTTGATGTTTAAAATCAAATCAGAGTCTTCAGTATCAGCTGGAGTTAGAAGAATAGAAGCTATAACCGGAACTAAGGTATATGAGCTCTTGTTAGAAGATGAAAATAAGCTAGCAAACATAGCTGGACAATTAAATACCAATCAAAACAACATCGAAAATAGGATTGATAACTTAAAAGCTGAGATAGAAAGTCAAAAACAAGAGATAGGAAGACTAAAGGCTACAAGCTCCCAAGATATAGTTGGAGAATTAAAAGAAGCTATCAAAGAAATTAACGGTGTTAATGTCCTAGTCAAGAAGTTTGACAAGGCTAGTATGGATGAGCTACGTGACTATGAAAATAGGATCAAGAGCAAGGTAGATAATCTAATTATAGTCTTTGCTTCTGTGGATGATAAGATAGTATTTACAGTTTCAGTTGATGATAAGCTAACAGATAGATATGATGCAGGTAAAATCGTAAGAACCGTTGCCCAAATTACTGGAGGAAACGGCGGTGGTAGAAAGAACTTTGCTCAAGCCGGAGGAAAGGACATTTCTAAGTTAGATGAGGCTCTAGATAAAGTTTACGAAATCATTTAAGGAGTATATATATGACTGATAAGAATAACTTCAATGAGACCATGCTATTTAAAGCACAAAAAGGTTCAGAAAAAGACATAAGGGAAATACTAACAACAGTATATGCTGCCCTAAAGGAAAAAGGATACAATCCAACAGGTCAAATAGTGGGATATTTATTATCAGGTGATCCAACTTATATAACTGCTCATAACGGAGCTAGAAAACTTATAAGATCAATAGATAGAGATAGGTTATTAGAAGAATTATTAGAAGAATATCTTAATGAGTAGAATAATAGGACTTGATGTCGGTGATAAAACAATTGGGGTTGCTGTAAGTGACCCTATGTTTTTACTCGCCCAACCAGTAGAAACTATAAAGAGAACAAAAGTAAAAAATGATATCAATAGACTTAAAGACTTGATAGAGGAGTACGAAGCTGACCTACTTGTAGTGGGTCTACCTAAGAATATGAACAATACTATAGGCCCCCAATCCATGAAGGTGATGAGCTTTGTCGACCTTATAAAGAAAGAAATTGATATCGAAATTGTATATGAAGATGAACGAATGACTACTATTCAATCAGAGGCTGTCCTTATGGATATGAAAGTTAGAAGAGAAAATCGCAAGAAGTATATAGACAAGATTGCGGCAGCCTTTATTCTACAAACATATTTGGATAGGAGAAAAAATGGATAAGATTATTTTACTCGACGAAGAGAATAATGAAGTTGAATTTGAACTAATAGATACATTCGGAGTAGACGAGGCAAATTATGCCGCCCTAAAGCAAGTAAATGATGAATTGATTCTAATTTGTGAAATTATAGAAGAAGATAAGGAAATCATGTTCAAGGCTGTAGACGATGATAAGAAATTAGAAGAAATCATTAGCTTTTATGAAGAGATGAAAGAAGAAAAAGATGAACATTGATCAGGTTAAGAAGATTTTTGAACAGAACAACCAAAAATTTACCAAGCAAAGACAAATAGTATTTAATGCCCTCCAAGACTCAGAGGCAAAACATATAACGCCTGAGGAACTTTTTTCTGAAATTCATTTAGAACACAAGCAAGTTGGTATAGCTACAGTTTATAGGACCCTCAATATTTTTGAAGAGCTTGGTATTGTTAATAAGCAAGAATTTACAGACAATGCCTACACTTATGAATTAATTGATAAAAACCATGAACACCATGATCATTTGATATGTACCAACTGTGGAAAAATCATAGAAGTAGAGTGTATAGATAGTGAAGAGATGAGATCATCCTTAAGTGAAAAGTATGATTTTGACCTTGACTATTACTCATTGAGGATTTATGGTACTTGCTCCGATTGTAGGAATAACAAGGAGTAAAAATGAAAGATGATAAAAAGTTAAGAGTCATCCCACTCGGGGGACTACAAGAAGTAGGTAAGAACTCAACTATAGTTGAGTATGGGAATGATATGATAATGATAGACTGTGGTCTAACCTTCCCTGATGAAGATATGCTGGGAGTAGATACAGTTATTCCTGATTTTACCTATGTTGAAGAAAACAAGGACAAGTTTAGGGGAATATTTGTAACCCATGCCCATGAAGACCATATTGGGGCTATACCATATTTTCTAAAAGAAATAGATACCAATGTGTATTGTTCTAAGCTAACTAAGGGACTTTTGGAAAATAAATTTAAGGAACATGGACTAAACCCTAACAAGATAAAGATGGTTAATGTAAACAATACTGTTAAGGCAGGTTGTTTTACTGTAGAATTTATTAGAGCCAGCCACTCTATTCCAGATGCTTGCATTATTGCTATCAAGACACCAATCGGAAGAATAATCTTCACTGGTGACTTCAAGATGGACTTTACACCAATAGATAACGACCCAACTGATATCCAAAGACTAGCTGAACTTGGCAAAAAAGGAGTACTTGCTCTATTTGCAGATTCAACTAACGTAGAAAGAGAAGGATATAGCATAAGTGAGAGGGAAGTAGGAGAGACCTTTATCCAACTTTTTGGTAGGGCAAGGTCTAGGATAATTGTTGCAACCTTTGCATCAAACCTCCACAGGGTCCAACAAGTTATATATGCAGCAGAAAGATACAATAAGAAGGTTGCCCTTTCTGGAAGGTCTATGCTCAATAACGTAAGGATAGCCAAGGAATTAGGCTATCTAAAGCTAAAACCAAATACAATAATTGATATGAAGAGCCTTAAGAACTACGCTGACGATGAGATAGTTGTCCTATCAACAGGAACCCAAGGAGAACCCCTATCAGCCCTAACTAGGATGGCAGCAGGAGAACACAAGCAAATTCACCTAAATGAAACTGACACTGTTATCCTATCTTCATCAGTAATTCCAGGCAACGAGATGGCAATCAATAACACAATAAATAACCTTACCAAGATAGGATGTAATATAATTTATTCATCCCTAGCCAAGGTCCATGCTTCAGGCCATGCCTGCCAAGAAGAAATCAAGCTTATGTACCAACTTGTTACACCAAAGTTCCTAGTGCCAGTCCATGGTGAGATTAGACAACTCCAAAAACATTCTGATATAGCAGTATCTATGGGTCACCCTAAAGATAGGATCTTTATTGGTTCAAATGGAGATGTATTTGAATTTACCAAGAAGTCTGCTAGGATCCATGGCAAGGTCCAAGCTGGCAATATCTTAATAGATGGATCAGGTATAGGCGATGTAGGTAACATTGTTCTTAAAGACCGTAAGCACCTATCAGAGGATGGCTTGGTTGTAGTATCCTTGACCATAGACAAGCACACCCAAAGACTCCTTGCAGGACCAGAGATAGTATCAAGAGGTTTTGTCTATGTTAAAGAAAACCAAGACATTATTGAAAACTCAAAAGATGTAGTATTAAGGTCTATCAAGAAGTGTCAAGATAAGGAAATTAGGGCCATTAGCCAAATAAAATATAAGATAAGGGAAGATTTAAAATCCTATATCTACAACGAGCTAGGTCGTGATCCTATGATACTACCTGTAATTTCAGAGATTGTAAATGACTGAAGATAAAATTAATTACCCTCATACCACATCATTTATAGAAGACTTAATAGATGACTTGGACTTTATAGAACTTAGAAAATACGCAAGGGATAACAAGGTCCCTATAATGAGAGAAGAAACTAAGTCCTTTCTCGTAAGCCTCTTAAGGATTATAAGACCAAAGAACATTTTAGAAATTGGCACTGCCATAGGTTATAGCTCCCTAGTATTCGAAAAATACACAGGAGCTGATATAACTACTATCGAACTTGATAAAAATATGGCAGATTTTGCAAGATCTAATTTTGAAAAATATAATAAAAAAGTCACATTGATAAATGATGATGCAGAAAGAGCCTTGTCTAAGTTAGAGCAAGGCTTTGATTTTGTTTTTATAGATGCAAATAAGGCTTCCTACAAAAAATATTTTGATGAAGCTCATAGGCTCCTAAATAATAAAGGAGTCATAGTGTGTGATAATATTTTATTTAGGGGAGAAGTTTGTAATGATGATCTAATCGAGCGAAGAAAGATTACCATAGTCAAAAGATTGAGGAAGTTTTTAGCTTATATTACTGCCAGGGAAGATTATTACACATCAATCCTTCCCCTAGGTGATGGTATAAGTTTAAGTGTAAGGAGAGAAAATGACTAAACAAGTTGAATTATTAGCTCCAGCAGGAGATATGGAGAGGCTTAAGGCTGCCATAAAATACGGTGCCAATGCTGTGTTTTTGGCAGGAAATAGCTTCGGCCTTAGGGCTAATGCCAAAAATTTCTCAAAAGATGACCTAAGAGAGGCAGTTAACTACGCCCATGAGAGAGATGTCAGGGTCCATGTAACCATGAATGTCTTACCCCATGATGAGGATATGGTCGGTATAGTGGACTACCTAAAATTTCTTGATGAAATCAAGATAGATGCCCTAATTATCTCAGATCCTGGAATTTTTGCCCTAGCCAAGGAAAACACCAATATAGACCTCCATATATCAACCCAGGCCTCTGTTACAAATAGCCAGACAGTAAAATTTTGGCATGATATGGGAGCCAAGAGGATAATCCTAGCTAGAGAGCTATCATTTGAAGAAATCAAAAATATAAAGGCTAATGCCCCAGAAGATATGGAAATAGAATGCTTTATCCATGGAGCTATGTGCATATCCTACTCAGGTAGGTGCCTCCTATCTAACTACATGACAGGAAGGGATGCCAATAGGGGAGACTGCGCCCAAGCTTGCAGGTGGAAATACACCATCCAAGAAGAAAATAGACCTGGTGAATACTACCCTATAGGCGAAGACGAAAATGGTGGAACCTTCATCATGAACTCCAAAGACCTTTGCCTAATTGACGAAATAGATAAGCTAATAGAGGCAGGAGTTGACTCATTTAAGATAGAAGGAAGGATGAAGACAGCCTTCTATGTGGCAACAGTAATTAGGTCATATAGACAAGCCATAGATGCCTATTATAAGGGTGAATACAATGAAGAAGTAGCTAAAAAATACCTAGAAGAAATCCAAAAAGCCAGCCATAGGCACTTTACCAAGGCCTTCTTCTACAATAAACCAGACCAAACATCACAAAACTACGGTTCTTCATCCTATATCAGGACCTATGACTTCATAGGAGTAGTCAAGTCTTATGATGAAGAAAACAAAATAGCTGAAATTGAGCAAAGAAATAGGTTCTTCCTGGGAGATGAAATAGAAATCTTTTCCAACTCCCCAGATTTTTACCAAGTAAAAATTGACAATATGAAAAATAAAAAGGGTGAAGACATAGAAGTAGCTAATGTCCCAAAGGAAAGAATCTTCATAAAAATCGACCTTCCATTAAGAGAGGGCGATATGCTTAGAAAGAAAATAGAAGAATAAAACCAAGACCTTCTGATTATAAGTAGTTATAATTGGGAGGACTTATTTTATTCTATGGTTTCCGGCTAGAGTTTGCCCTAATAGTAGATTGACTTTTATCTTTAATTTTGTGATTGAAAAATTCGTATTTTATATTTTAAAATGTAAAAATATTATATTTAAGATATAGGGTTATTTGATTAGGTAAGTAGTAAGGATAAAAAGTATAATATAAATAAAAACAAATGGAATTTACCTATGGAATTGAAAGAAATTAATATACTATTAATTAGTCATTAATCAAATATTAAGAACATAGTTAAAGTTAGCTTTTAGACGGTAGTTAAGGAGAGAGCAGATCAAATAGTAATATTTATTTAAAAGTCTCTATTATTTATGATCTTATTAGTTGTAATTAAGGTTATTTGAATAAGTTGGGATATTATTCTGCTAAAAGTTAAAGTCTCAACAAAAAAGACGGAGGCTTGCTCCGTCAATTGGTCTTTAGAATTACTTGTCTTCAGATGGGTTTTCTGAGAAGTCTGATCTTGTTCTACGTGATTCAACACCTACGTTTGAGTTTTGGTCAGCTTCGTCTGTGATTGATCTTAGATTTTCTTGGTCAGAGCTTAGTTTTTGATCTAATGATTCTCCACCAGAATTGTCAGCTTTAGATCTTATTTCCTTATCTAATTCCTTGTCTCCCCTGTATTGGTTTTCGTTTGTTATTTTGTTATCTGCCATAATGATCTCCTTTTCTTATTATTTATATTACTATTGTATCAGATTTTAAAAAATTTTTCACTAATTATTCTTAGCTATTTCTTTTATAATCTCTACTATGGTTTCACTGGCGAGTTTTAGATGCTCTATTGGTATGAGTTCATAGACTCCGTGGAAGTTCATTCCTCCAGTAAAGATGTTTGGGGTAGGAAGTCCCATAAAGGAAAGTTTTGATCCATCTGTACCACCACGGATTGGTTGTATTATTGGTTTGATGTCGAGATTTTCCATAGCCTTTCTTGCATAGTCTACTATTTCCATCTTGTCAGCTATGACCTCTCCCATATTGTAGTAGGAGTCTTTCATTTCTATCCTAATAAGGTCGCTTCCATATTTTTTGTTTAGGAATTCGCCATAGGACTTGAATTCTTCCTTCATGGCTTCAAATTTGTCCCTATCATGCTCTCTAATTATATATTCTAGATGGGTATTTTCGATGTCACCCTTGATATTTAATAGGTGGAAGAAGCCCTCATAATTTTCAGTATGCTCTGGTCTTCTTACATCGCCAAGGAGGCTATCAAACTCACGAGCCACTGTTATTGAGTTAATCATGGTGTTCTTTGCTGAACCTGGGTGGATTGACTTACCCTTGATGTAGACATCAGCACCAGCAGCATTAAAGGATTCATATTCTAGTTCCCCAAGGTTACCACCATCTACAGTGTAGGCAAAGTCAGCTCCAAATTCTTCAACTGGGAAGGTATCACAGCCTGTTCCAATTTCTTCATCAGGGGTAAAGGCTATGAGGACATCCCCATGCTCAATGTCAGGGTTATTTATTAGGTATTCGATAGCATTCATAATTGATGCTATACCTGACTTATCATCAGCTCCTAGGAGGCTTTCTCCTCTGGTTGTTATTAGGGTTAGGCCTTCAAGCTTCTTAAGTATAGGGAATTCTTCAACTGTGATTGACCTTTCTTCGTTAAGTTTTATATCTCCACCCTCATACTTTATAATTTGTGGATCTTCTATCTTGCCATACATTTCTGGAGATGTATCCATGTGGGAGAGGAATCCAACCCTAGGAAGTTTTTTGTCAGTATTGGCAGGTAGTTTAGAAAAGACAAAGCCCTCTTCATTGATTGATGCTTCTAGTCCAAGCTCTTCTAATTCCTTCTTTAGCTCCTTACCAAGGACTAGTTGACCATCAGTGGTAGGCTTTCTTTCTTCTGCCAAGGATGGATCACTAGTAGTTTCCATTGCAACATATTTTAAAAATCTTTCAATTATTTTATCCATATACACCTTCTTTCTTCTTATTATTATTATACTCTTACTAGGATAAAGAAAAGCTTTTTCTTCTAAGAAGATTTTTCTGGCATTTTAAATCTAGTACTTACAGATAAGTAAGGGGGACTTAACTTAAAAGTAGTAGGTGAATTTATTATTTTAAATCTTACAGTTCACGTGGGATTTATGTTAAAGTGATGCAGGTATAGACGGAGATTATAGAAAACTCAATGACTATGTATACAAGGTTAGGACAAGACCATGACCACCAAGAAGAGGAGTAAGGCTTACTGGGAGAAAAGAAGTGAGCAGCAGCTACTTGATTTACTAGACCAAGCAGATGAGGTCAAAGACAAGCTAGAGCGATATTATAGCAAGGCTATCAGATATATTAATCGAGATATAAAGACTCTATTTGGTAGATATATGACCGATAATGGCATAGATACAGATAAGGCTATGGGTCTACTAAGTGGAAACGACTATAAAGAATGGCGATTTACAATGGAAGAGTATCTCCAACAGATAGAAGCTACAGGCAACAAGGCTCTTTTACTAAAGCTTAATACCTTGACTATGAGAAAGAGGATTACAAGGCTTTTAGCTTTAAGGGCTGGAATTTTAGCTATTTCCGCTATACTAGCCCAGATTGAAGATGAACAAGTGGGCGACTTTTTAGAGAAAGGGCTTACAGATACCTATTATAGGACAATGTATGACGAATACAGAGATGAAAACCCTGAAGCTATACTTTTTTAACTGAAGAGCATAAAGTAAAACCGTCTAAGGACAATATAAAGGCGATTTTAACTAATCCTTGGTCAGGCAGTAATTACAGTGAAAATATCTGGACTAACTCCTACCTCATAGCTAAGAGAGCCGAGCAAGCTATAACTAAAAATATCATAGCTGGTAAGTCAATCAATAACCTAATTAATGAATTAGAAAGGGTCTATGGGAATAAGCATAGGGCTAATATAAAAAGGCTCTTAAGGACTGAAACAGCCTATATAAAGGGGCAAGGTGATATCCTAGCCTATAAGAAGCTAAAGGTTGAGGAATACGAGATACTGGCAACCCTTGATAATAGGACAAGCTCTATATGTAGGAGTAAAGATGGCAAGCATTACCCGATAGATGAAGCTACAGTAGGAGAAAACTATCCACCCTTCCACCCTAATTGTAGGACTACTACTATAAAATATATAGCCAATCAAGAGAAAAGGGCTAAAAGAACTAGACTTGCTAGAGATAAAAACGGTAAGAATGTAAAAGTCCCGCTTGGAATGAAGTATGAAGACTGGAAAAAGTGGGTTAAAAACCAAGAATTGGGGTATATTAAGAATAAAGAAAATCTTTTAAAAATTTCTCCAAATTCATCTTTAGAAATAATTAATAGGGTGAAAAATGGAGAAATAAAGTTAAATTCTAATCGTGGCCATTATGAAAAACACGTGGCTGGGACTAAACAATACGAAAAATACTTAAATAATAGAAAAAATAGAGGATGGGGACCACAGAACAGATTGACTATATCTGAAGACGAGGTTCAAGAAATTATTAATAATTTTCATGGTAAAGGAATTGTTTATCATGGTAAAAACAATAATAAAAAGTGGTTTGAAGAAGTAAATGTAGGAAAAACTATTGGATACTATTATTTAGATGGCAAAGAGCGTCCAACTAGCAAGATAAGAATTTATTACGGTAATAAAGGAACTCATATTGTACCGATAAGGGGTGATGATTTTGATTGATTGGAAAAAAGCGGAAAATGCTAGAAAAATAAAAATAGAATTATATGACGGTCAAGAAATATTAGCATCTGGTAATGGTCTGGAAATCGGAGAAGATATTGGCGAAGAAGACGATATGTTTTTTGTCAGAACTAAAGAAGGACCAGATGTGATTTCGGTATCGACTATTAAGAATATAGAAATTTTAAGCTTAAATTAGCACAACTAGCAGAATTATGTTAGATGTGCTTTTTTAGTACAAAAAAGGAGTAAATATGGATAGTTATAAATTTCAAAAAGCTTGTAAAGAATGGTTAATTGCGTATTACAAGGAAAATTTCAAGAAGGATATTAGTATTGAAGATATATTTGTCGTTTGGTCTTGCAAAATTCTACAAAATAATAAAATACTAATTTCTACAACTCTTTTAGATGGGATATATGTAGAATGTACACAAAATGGAGATAAGCAAGAAACATATTTTGACATCTATAAAAAGCAAAAAAATATTATGTTTAGTAATGGAGAATTATTCGGTTAATCGTGAGAAAAAACACACAAAACAAGTAAATATCAAGGAATTAATCGTGCGGAAATCGTGCGATTTTTTATTGTCTTTGACTCACTCGACGTTAAAGAAGTGTGGAATATACAGTCATACGGACTTTAAATGGGAGGGAATATGAAAGATTTATTTTTAAGCGATATTGATTTGCAAAGACTAGCAGAGGAAAGCACAGACAACGCAAGTCAAGACCAAGGTACAGACCCTACTAATTCTGGTGATGATAAGAACGGGCAAGAAGAAAAAGAGTATTTGAAGATTACCCAAGAAGAATTAAACAACATGTTTGATAAAAGGCTAAAAAGACAAGAGGACAAGCTAACCAAACAGTTTGAAGAAAGAAGAGCCGAAGAAATTAGACAATCAAAGCTAACTCAGGCTGAAAAAGAAGCTGAGGAGAGGGAAAAGAAAGATAAGGAACTAGCAGAGGCTAAGGAAACTATAAGGCTGATGAAGCTATCTAATGATACTAGCGATTTATTGAGTAAAGAAGATATATCCCAAGACTTTAAAAGCTTTTTAATGGGAGATAACCTAGAGGACACTATCAAGAATGTAGACAATTTCAAAAAGGTCTTTAATCATAGCAGAAAGAGCTGGACTACACGCTAGAAAATGGGTTGAATACCTCAATCAATATATGGCTAAGGTTCTAAACGATAACGCTGGTAAGACCCTAACAACTATCCTAGACGGAGATAGCATTAACAAGCTATTCTTTGAAGCTAGAAAGGAATTTATCAACAAAAAGATATCTACTAACCTAGCTTGGAATGCTTATGTAACTGCTGATGTATTCAATACCCTAGTGGACTCAGTTTATACCGTGCAAGGCAAGGGCTCAGCAATTAATATTTCATTCTTTGGGTTTTAAGATATGATGTTCTTATAATAATAATAAGTATAATGGTATAAAGGACTTTACTTTTATTTAGAAGGAGGTAATTATGACTATAAATGATAGACTAGAAAAGCTAAGAAAATTGATGAGTGATAGGAAGATTGATGCCTATATCGTTCCAACATCTGATCCTCATCAAAGTGAGTATATATCTGACTACTACAAGACTAGGGAGTTTATTTCTGGTTTTACGGGTTCTGCAGGAACTGCCCTTATTACTATGGATGAGGCCTTGTTGTGGACTGATTCAAGGTATTTCTTGCAAGCAAGCGAGGAGCTTAAGGCAGGTAGCTTCAAGCTAATGAAGATGGGTGTGGAAGGAGTACCTACCCTTTTAGAGTATTTGGATGAAAATGTTTCTGAGTTTGGGAAAATTGCTTTTGATGGAAACACCTACTCAGTAAAGGGTTACAAGGACCTAAGTGATAATATCGGATCTAGGATACTAGTAAGTGATGTAGACTATATTTCTGATATTTGGGAAGATAGACCAGAGCTCCCAAAGGAACCTGTATGGATTATGGAAGAAGAATACACAGGAGAGAGCCTAGAGGACAGGCTTGTTAGGATAAGAGAAATCATGGAAGAAAATTCTTATGACTATGTTTTCTTGGGTGCTCCAGAAGATATCTGCTACCTGCTAAATATCAGGGGTAACGATGTTGAGTACAACCAAGTTGTCCTATCTTATGTATTAATCGGTAAAGACAGCCTAGATTTATGTATAGATGAGGATAAACTTTCTGATGAAGTACGCGATTATTTAGAAGCTAAGGGTGTTAAGATCCATTCCTACCAAGGCATCTATAAACTTTTGTCAAATATATCTGGCAAGAGCAGGATCTTCCTTGATCCAGAAAGAACCAACGTATCAATCTATGATGCCATCAACTCCAATGTCAAAATTTCCCAAGGAGTAAATATAACAACTTGGATGAAGGCCATAAAGACTGATAAAGAAATCGAGAATGTCAAGAAAGCCTACATCAAGGATGGAGTTGCCCTTGTTAAATTCTTCAATTGGCTAGAAGTAGGGGCAAAGACTGGATCTCTTAATGAACTTCTAGCTAGTAACAAGCTCCACGATATTAGAAGTGAAGATGAGACCTTTATAGAAGAATCCTTTGAGACAATAGCAGGATATAAGGAAAATGCGGCTATAGTTCACTACGCTCCAAAGGCATCAGGATCCAAAACTATAAGGGATAGGGGACTAATTCTTGTCGATTCAGGAGCCCACTACAGGGAAGGTACTACAGATATCACAAGGACTATTGCCCTAGGGGACCTTAATGAAAATGAAAAAATTGACTACACCCTAGTCCTTAAATCCTTCCTAAGCCTATTCTTAGCTCGTTTCAAGGATAAAACTACAGGGGCAAGGCTTGATGCTATTGCCAAGTATCCATTATGGAATGCCGGTAAGGACTTTTTCCATGGCACAGGTCATGGAGTTGGCTTTGTCCTTACAGTTCACGAAGGTCCACAAAGAATAGCTAATGGGGACAAGTGTGAATTTGTTGAGAATATGACTACATCAATCGAACCAGGTCTTTATATCGAGGGAAGCCATGGAATTAGGATAGAAAACGAAGCCTATGTAAAGAGGGCCTTTGAGAATGAATTTGGTAAATTTAACCAATTTGAAACATTGACCTACTTGCCAATAGATACCAGACCAGTTAAAGTTGATATGTTAACTAGGGATGAGATTGAATGGCTAAACAACTATAACAAGGAAACTTATGAAAAATTATCTCCATACCTAGAAGGGGAAAATTTGGAATATTTGAAAGAGAGCTGTAAAGAAATTTGACCAAATTAGAGATTAAAGAGAAATTAAAAGAACTACCCAACCTGCCAGGTGTTTATATAATGAGAAATGCCGATGATGAAATAATTTATGTCGGCAAGGCCATCAATTTAAAAAATAGGGTGAGTCAATATTTTGATAATAGCAAAAACAAGGGGGCCAAGGTAGTAGCCATGGTATCCCATATTGACCATTTTGAGTATATCATTGTTCAAAATGAGGTAGAGGCCCTAGTTCTTGAAAGCAATTTAATCAAAAAAAACAGACCAAAATACAATATTGTCCTAAGGGATGATAAGCAATATCCCTATATCAAAATTATAAGAGAAAAATTTCCTAGGATCCAAAAGGTAAGAAGGATTGTAAACGATAAGTCAGACTACTTTGGTCCTTATCCAGATGCCTATGCCGTAAATGATGCCATAGAGCTTTTCCACCTCTACTATCCCTTTAGGACCTGTAATCTAAACTTTGATAAGGAAGTAAGACTTGATAGACCCTGTCTAAATTACTTTATCAAAAAATGTAAAGCACCCTGTGTAGATAGGGAAGACGAAGGGACTTATATGGACCATATAGGGGATGTTAAAAGTTTCTTAGAAAATAAGTCCGATAAGATATCAAATTGGGTTCTAGAGAAAATGAATAAAGAAAGCAAGGCCTTAAACTTTGAATTGGCAGCCAAATACAGGGACTACTATAGGGCCTTGTCGACCTTAAGGGAGAGGCAAAATGTATCCGAGACCAAGGAAGACGACTTGGATATCATCGGATTATCTAAGGGGATAAATGCTGTTATAATTCAAGTGTTTTTTATGAGGTCTGGCAAGATTGTAGATAGGGAACACTTTATAATAAAAAACGATTATCTAGAATCAGATGCTGACATAATGGCGTCCTTTGTCAAGCAATTTTACCTGGACATAATGTATATACCAAAGGAAATTCTTGTCCAAAACCTACCATCTGACCTTGACTCTATTAATAAATTCCTCACCAAGAAAAGCGGCAGGAAGGTAAGTCTTATTGAGCCTAAGCTTGGTAGGAAGAGGGAGCTTGTTGATATGGCCATGAGAAATGCCATGGATATGAGGATTAAATATGATAATAGGGTCAAAAGAAAGGAAAGGAAAAAGTCTTCTGGCATAAAACAGCTTACTGAAATTTTAAACCTAGACAATATCCATAGGATAGAAGCCTACGATATTTCTAATACATCCGGTGTCCAAAGTGTAGGATCCATGGTGGTCTTTGAGGATGGAATTCCTTCACCCAAGGAATATAGGAAGTTTAAGATAAAAAGTGTAGAAGGACCCAACGACTATGCCTCTCACAAAGAAATCCTAACTAGGAGGTTGAAAAGAGGCAAGGAAGAAGCTGCTAAGGGCAATACTACTACAGGTTTTGGCTACTTACCAGACCTTATACTAATGGATGGGGGCAAGGGTCAAGTTAATATTGCTATAGATGTTTTGAAGGAAGTAGGACTTGACATAGAGGTGGCAGGACTTGTTAAGGATAATAAGCACATGACAAGGGGCATTATCTACAATAACCAAGAAATCTCTATCAATAGGCGCGACCCTGTCTATAAGCTTATTTACGAAATCCAAGAAGAAGCCCATAGGTTTGCTATAAATTACCATAGGAAGCTTATGCAAGATACCGTCAAGACTTCAGAGCTTGATAATATAAAGGGAGTAGGCAAGAAGACTAAGAAAAACCTACTAAACCATTTTAAAACAATTTCAAATATAAAAAAGGCCAGTGTAGAAGATCTTTTAGAAGTAGATCTAATAGGCAAAAAACAGGCCTTAGAAATATACAAATACTTTAAACTGAAAGGATAAGTATGGCTGATAGCAAGAATATAGAAGATATAAGTGATCAAATAGATGTGGAAGCCAGGAGTGGATCTACCAATAAGACTGCAAAACTATCAACTATTGTAGAAAATTTAGATCTAGAAATAATTCACAAGGCATCAGACTTTGACCAAGTCGAACTTAGGAGTGCCGAGATAAATAGACCAGGTCTACAACTTACAGGATACCTCGAGAAATTCCCTCATGATAGAATCCAGGTTATAGGCAGTGCAGAATATGCCTACCTCGTTAGCCTAGATTCTAGGATGCAGTATGAGAGATTTAGGGGGATCTTATCCTACAAACTTCCTGCAATTATATTTTCCTACAACAAGTTTATTAAGCAGGATATAGTAGACCTATGTGATTATTATGATGTAACCCTCCTTAGGTCACCTCAAAGTTCAACCAGGCTAATATCAGATCTCTCAAATGAGATAGAATTTCACCTGGCACCTACTACAAATGTCCATGGAGAACTCATAGAAGTATATGGTATGGGAGTCTTACTTATTGGCAAGTCCTCTGTTGGTAAGAGTGAAACGGCCCTAGACCTAATTAATAGGGGCCACAGGCTTATAGCAGATGATATGGTAGACATAATTGCCTACAACAACAAGCTTACTGGAACATCTCCGGATAATATAAGGCACTATATGGAACTAAGGGGAATGGGGATCATAAATATCAGAAAACTTTATGGATCTGGTGCCGTAAAGGTAAGCACAGATATAGACCTAGTTATAGAGCTTGAACAATGGAATGAAGACTACGAATACGATAGACTTGGCCTAGATGAGCATTATATAGAAATCCTAAATATCAAAGTACCTTACATGCTTGTTCCAGTTAGGGCTGGTAGGAATCTTGCCCTTATAGTTGAAGTAGCGGCTATGAACCAAAGGGAAAAATTTATGGGCTATAATGCTGCCAAGGATTTGACAGATAATATATTTAGAAAGATAAACAATGACTTTTAAAGCGCTTTTTGATAAGTAATAAAGTCGATTTTCTGAGGAAACAAATTAATCAGATAAAATACTTTGAGCATAGCAAGGGGATTTTATAAATTCACACAGAAAATTTTTATGAAAATTTATCTAAACCCTTGACAATTTTTGAGATAACTTTTATACTAAGAATAGTGTTAACGATATTTGTTACTAAATATTATAGGAGGTCTTAAATGACAATAAAAAGAGCAATGAAGACCATGGATGGTAACACAGCAGCAGCTCACGTATCATACGCATTTACAGATGTTGCTACAATCTATCCTATCACACCTTCATCCCCAATGCCTGAAGCAGTAGACGTTTGGGCTGCAAATGGTAGAAAAAATATTTTTGGTAGACCAGTACAAGTAAAAGAGATGCAATCAGAAGCCGGTGCGGCAGGTGCTGTTCACGGAGCACTATCAGCTGGTGCCTTAACTACTACATACACTGCTAGCCAAGGATTATTATTAATGATCCCTAACATGTACAAAATAGCAGGAGAAAGATTACCAGGTGTATTCCACGTTGCAGCAAGAACACTAGCAACTCACGCATTATCAATATATGGAGACCACTCTGACGTAATGGCAGCAAGACAAACTGGTTTTGCACTATTAGCATCAGGTTCAGTTCAAGAAGTTATGGACTTATCACCAGTTGCTCACTTATCAGCAATCAAGGGAAGAGTACCTTTCTTAAACTTCTTCGACGGATTCAGAACAAGCCACGAAGTACAAAAAATCGAAGTTTGGGACTACAAAGATCTAGCTCCACTTGTAGATTATGATGCAGTTAGAGCATTCAAAAATGAATCACTAAACCCTGAAAGACCAAAAACAGTTGGTACTGCAGAAAAGAATATATTCTTCCAAAGAATGGAAGCAAGTAACACAGCTTACGAAGATATAGTTGGAATCGCTGAAGACTATATGCATCAAATTAATGAGCTTATCGGTACTCATTATGAACTATTTAACTACTATGGTGCTGACGATGCTGAAGAAATCATCGTTGCTATGGGTTCTGTTTGCCAAGCAGCAGAAGAAACTGTTGATGCTTTACTAAAAGAAGGCAAAAAAGTCGGAATAATCGAAGTTCACCTTTACAGACCATTCTCTAAAGAACACCTACTAAAAGCTATTCCAAAGACAGTTAAGAGAATCGCTGTTCTTGATAGAACAAAAGAAAAAGGATCAGTTGGTGAACCTCTACTACTAGATGTTAAATCAGCTTACTTTGATAAGGAAGATAGACCACTAATCATCGGTGGTAGATACGGACTTTCTTCAAAGGATACAGTTCCTGGAGATATAGACGCTGTATTTAAAAACCTTGCAAGTGATCAACCAAAAGATGACTTCACAATCTCAATTAACGATGACCTAACACATAAATCACTTGAAAGAACAGACCTAAAGATCAGAGAAGAAGGAACTACAAGATGTAAATTCTGGGGATTCGGATCTGATGGTACTGTAGGTGCTAACAAACAAGCTATCAAGATCATAGGTGATAATACAGACATGTATGCACAAGGTTACTACGACTATGACTCTAAGAAGTCAGGTGGTCTAACCATCTCTCACTTAAGATTTGGTAAAAACCCAATCAAATCAACCTACCTACTAGACGAAGCTGACTTTATGTCTTGCTCAAAACCAGCTTATGTAAATCAATATGATTTATTAAAGGGACTAAAAGACGAAGGTGCTTTCCTACTAAACTGTGCATGGACTGATGAAGAACTAGAAGAAAGACTTCCAGGTCAAATGAAACGTTACATTGCTGAACATAAGATTCACTTCTACACAATTGATGCATCTCACATTGCTCAAGAAATCGGACTTGGATCAAGAACAAACATGATCATGCAATCAGCCTTCTTCAAACTAGCTCAAATCATAGACATAGATGAAGCTGTTAAATACCTAAAAGATTCTATCGTAAAATCTTATGGACATAAGGGTGACGATATAGTAAACATGAACTATAAGGCTGTAGATCATGGTATTGAATCAATCCACAAGGTAGAAGTACCAGAAAGCTGGATCAATGCAGAAGATGATGTTAAAGAAGAATTAAAAGCCTCAGACTTTGTTAAAAACATTGTTAAACCAATGATTGAACAAAAAGAAGATGATATTCCAGTATCAGCTTTCGCAGATAGAACAGACGGATCATTTGAATCAGGTACAACTCAATACGAAAAGAGAGGTATCGCTCTTACAGTTCCAGAATGGCAACTAGACAACTGTATTCAATGTAACCAATGTTCATTCGTATGTCCACACGCTGTAATTAGACCATTCTTAGTAACAGCTGATGAAAAAGCTAACGCTCCAGAAGGCTTCGATACTAAGAAAGCTATCGGTAAGGGCATGGATGAATATGAATTTAGAATCCAAGTTTCCCCACTAGACTGTACAGGATGTGGAAACTGTGCTGATGTATGTCCTGCTCCAAACAAGGCTCTAATCATGAAACCTTTCGAAGAACAAGTTGAAGCAGAAAAAGACAACTGGACATATGCTCACGAAGAAGTTGGATACAAAGATGAAGTTATGGATCCAACAACACTAAAGGGAAGCCAATTCAGACAACCACTTCTTGAATTCTCAGGTGCTTGTGCTGGTTGTGGTGAAACTCCTTACGCTAAATTAGTAACACAATTATTCGGAGATAGAATGTATGTAGCTAACGCAACAGGTTGTTCATCAATCTGGGGAGCGAGTGCACCTGCTATGGCTTATACAAAGAACTGTGAAGGTAAGGGTCCAGCTTGGGGTAACTCACTATTTGAAGATGCAGCTGAATACGGATATGGTATGAAACTTGCTGCTGATGCAAATATGGCTCTACTTGAAACAAACATGAACCAATTCATCGAACTTGGTCTTGATACTCCATTCAATGAAGCATTTAAGGCTTGGATCGAAGGAAGACACGATGTAAAAGCTTCTAAAGAAGCAACAGCTAAAATACTAAATCTAAAAGACGAAAAAGTTGAAGGCGAAGAAGCTAACAAACTTCTAAACAATATCTTCGACCTAAAAGACTACATGATCAAAAAATCAATTTGGATCTTCGGTGGTGACGGTTGGAGCTATGATATCGGATTTGGTGGTGTAGACCATGTACTAGCAAGTGGTGAAGACATCAACATCCTAGTATTTGATACAGAAGTATACTCAAACACAGGTGGACAATCATCTAAGGCAACTCCACTTTCTGCAGTAGCACAATTCGCTGCTAGTGGTAAGAAAGTAAGAAAGAAAGACCTAGGACTAATGATGACATCTTATGGTTACGTATACTGTGCACAAGTAGCTATGGGTGCTAACCAAAACCAAACACTTAAAGCATTAAAAGAAGCTGAATCCTACAACGGACCATCATTAGTAATAGCTTATGCACCATGTATTAACCACGGAATTAGAATTGGTATGGGTAAATCTCAATACAGAGAAAAACAAGCTGTTGATGCAGGTTATTGGCACTTATGGAGATTCGACCCAAGACTTGCAGAAGAGGGCAAGAATCCATTCCAATTAGATTCTAAAGAACCAAAAGAATCATTCCAAGAATTTATCCAAGGCGAAGTAAGATACTCATCACTTAAGAGATCCTTCCCTGAAACAGCTGACGAACTATATGCAGAAGCAGAAAAAGCTGCTAAAGAAAGATACGAAACATATAAGAGATTAGCTGCAAAATAAGAAAATAAAAACCACTTAGGTGGCTTATAGGAATTAATTTCCAAAAAGAGATCGGCATGAAGGAAACTTTGTGCCGGTTTTTTTATTTATCTAGGATGTGAGCTTAATAAATCTGAAACGATGTAGTAGCTTGTTCAATTATTTGTATCGAATTTTTATTGTAGTAATTTAGCTGCTAAATTAAGAAAATTACTTAGTATTATAATCCCACAACAAAAGCTTCATAAATTTATCATAAAACCAGCATAAGACTAGTTAAATAATAAATATTTAGGAAGAGCTTAAAAATATAGAATCTTTATTAGCTAGGATCGTAAAAAATAAGTAATTAAATATAATATTTTTAGGCAGCGATGATTATTAATATCTATATGCAATTAAAAACTTGTAATAACAGAAATGAATAAAAGCCCTGACATTTTCTTTGGAAAATTTTATTTATTATCCTATCATATTTTCTATATTAGCCTTATTTTACCTATATAAAAAAACTTAATTTATGGTATAATATCCCTAAAAGATAAATAGATTTACTATTCATACTGGAGGTAAATATGACTATTAAGTATGTTAATAATTTAGGTAAAGTAACGATTGATGATTCAATAATTACCAATATTGCTGTGGCGAGCGTTATAGAGTCCTACGGAGTTGTAGGTCTTGCTAGTGTGTCTGCCAAAGACGGCATTTATGAACTATTAGGAATAAATAATTTACAAAAGGGAGTCAAGGTACAAAGACTTGACAATGGAACTATCAAAGTAAATATTTCCTTATTTATGAAATATGGAGTAAGTATTCCTGTAGTAGCACAAAACCTAATAGAAAATGTAAAATATAATATTGAAAAATCTTTGAAAGTTAGTGTATCTAACGTTGATATCTATGTTCAAGGAATTGAAAAGTAGGAGTTTAAATGAAGAGTATCGATGCAACAAAGCTTCAACAAATGATTATTGGAGCTTATGAATATCTAAATGAAAATAAAGACCATGTAAATGAATTAAATGTTTTTCCAGTTCCTGATGGAGATACTGGAACAAATATGACAATGACTATAAAATCTGGTCTTGATAAGGTTAATTCTTCCAATCTATCATCTGTTGATGAAGTAGCTAAGGCCTTAAGCCAAGGGACCCTAATGGGAGCCAGGGGAAATTCTGGTGTAATTTTATCCCAATTAGTAAGGGGGCTTTCCAAAACTGTAAAAGGGAAATCTACAATAGAACTTGCTGATGTCAAGGATATCTTTAACCAAGCTGCAAAGACCGCCTACAAGGCAGTTATGCAACCAAAGGAAGGTACAATCCTCACAGTTGCAAACAAGATGGCAGAGAAGGCAGAAGAATCCTATGACGAAGATAAGGAACTGGATGAATACCTTGTAGAAATCCTAACAGCTGGCCAACAAGCCCTAGACAATACCCCTAACCAACTTCCAGTCCTAAAGGAAGCAGGAGTGGTGGACTCAGGTGGACAAGGTCTTATCTATCTACTAAGAGGTTCATTGAACGCTCTAAATTCTGACATAGCTAGGGACATCGACCTATCCACTAAAGTTGAAGAAGCAGATGATGAAGACTTTATTTACAAGATAGAATTTGAACTAGCAGGTAAAAAATCTGACCTAGAAAAGTTAGACAACAACCTAAAGAGGATATCAAAAGACTACAAGTCAACCCTAGGAGATGAAACTCTTGAAGCAAGCCTACTTACTGATTCCTACCAGAATACAGTTCAAATGATCCTACTTGATGGGGTTATTTTAAAGATTAGCCTAGAAAATTTAAAGGCTAACGCAAAGGAGAGTCCCAGTAAGGAAGTAAAGGTATCCAAGAAATACGGCTTTATAGCAGTATCTCGTGGTGAGGGCTACGACTCTATTATGGAATCCATGAATATCGATAAGATTATAGCTGGTGGACAAACCATGAACCCATCAACAGAAGATATTTATAAGGCTATAGAAGAGGTCAACGCCGAAAATATAATAATTTTCCCTAACAACAAGAATATCATTTTAAGCTCTAAGCAAGCAGCAGAAGTCAGTGAGAAAAATGCCTTTGTCTTAGAAACCAATGCTATACCACAAGTATTTACTGCCCTCCTAGAGTTTGACGAAAGCCTAGATCCTCAAAGTAACATAAGAAACATGGAAGAAGCCATAAGTGATATGCATATAGGAGAGGTATCTATTTCTATAAGGGATACTTCTGTCAATAATATCGAGATCAAAAAGGATAACTATATAGGCATATTGGATGGTCAAATCTCAACAAGTAAAGAAAGTATAGAAAAGACTAGCGAAGAGCTAATTAATAAGGCCCTTGAAGATTCTGAAATATCACTTGTTACAATTTATTATGGCCAAGAAATTGAGAAGAGAAAGGCTAAAGAATTAGCTAAGAAGATTAGTAAAAAACACAAGGATATAGATGTAGAAGTAGTTTATGGTGGCCAACCAGTTTATTACTACACAGTCACCTTCGAATAATGAATATTGATGTATTAAAGGGAATCGGAGCAAAGAAAAAAGATCAGCTAGCTAGGTTAAATATTTACTCGGTAGCTGATCTTTATAACTACTATCCCAAAGCCTATGAGGATAGGTCAAAACTTACAAGGCTAGCTGAAGGAAGGGATAATAAAAAGCACTTCTTTATATGGACGATAAGATCTAAACTCTACACCAAGAACCTAAGGAAGATGACCCTTTCTTACCTCTACGCTAGTGAAGAGGGAAGTAATGAGAGAATTAGGCTGGTATGGCTCTACGATCGTTATAGTCCTAGAAAGCTAAAGGTTAACAAGACCTATAAGTTTTTTACCAAAATAAAAGAATATAGGGGTGAAATAGAGGCGATAAACCCAGACTTTAGCGAAATGGATGAGGACCAGATCGGCTCTATTGTATCGATTTATGGGCTAACTTCTGGTCTATCCAATAAGCAAGTTCACACTTTTATAAATGAGGCCCTAGAATATTTTGATTCAAAAGAAGACTTTGTAAATAAGGAAATAGCTCAGAAATTCGACTTGGGTTCAAGGCTATCTAACCTAAAAGAAGTACATAATCCAACCAATATTTCTAAGTTAACTAGGGCAAAGTCAAATATCAAAGTCTTGGATTTATGTAAGGACCTAGTCTTTCTCGACCAAATTAAGAAAAAGACCAAGCATCCCCATGAGCTTAAGCTCGAATACGACATTGATGCAATCTTAGGAAAACTTGACTTTGACCTGACCAAGTCCCAGTTAAGGTCTCTTAAGGAAATTCTTAGAGATTGTATATCTTCCTATAGTGCCAATAGGCTCCTCATAGGGGATGTAGGATCAGGTAAGACCATTGTCGCACTAATTGTGATGATAATTTTTGCCATGAATTCCTACCAAGCTGCAATGATGGTGCCAACAGAAGTCCTAGCCATCCAACACTATGAGAAGAATTTAGATTTCTTTAATAAATTTGGAGTAAGGGCAGCCTTGCTAACGGGATCTACCAAGGATAAGGAAAGCATAAAGGAAGACCTGGCAGAGGGAAAGATTGATATCTTGATAGGGACCCACGCCATAATCCAAGAAGATGTAAGCTTTAATAATTTGAAGTTTGTGGTAAATGACGAGCAGCATAGGTTTGGAGTGAGTCAAAGGCAGATGCTAGCCCTAAAGGGTGAAGATGTCAATTACCTCACAATGACAGCGACCCCGATTCCTAGAACCCTATACCTAAAAATATCCAATATCTTGGATATGTCTGTGATAGATGAAGTCCCTAAGGGGAGAAAACCTATTGAAACTAAGATAGTAGGTCCAGGTAGCCAAGATATTTTATTTGACTTTATAGAAGAAAATATAAAAAATAAAAGACAAGTTTATGTTGTCACAAATAACATAGATAGCGATGATAAAAATTCTCTTATAAATTTGTATAAGGTCTATAAAGAAGCCTTCAAAGCCTTTAGGGTGGGTATCCTTCATGGGAAATTAAAGTCAAGTGAAAAAGACCAAGTTCTAAAGGATTTTGCCATGGGTAAGATTGATATATTAGTAGCGACTACTGTTATAGAAGTAGGAATAGATGTCGCAAATGCTAATATTATGCTCATCTACAACCCTAATAATTTTGGCCTCTCAACCCTCCATCAGCTAAGGGGAAGAGTAGGCAGGGGAAACTATGAGTCCTACTGCTTTTTGGTCAATGAAAAAGATAGGACCGATGCCAAACTCAAGGTCCTAGAAGAAAATACCGATGGCTTTGAAATATCCAAGAAGGACTTTGAAATGCGTGGTGGGGGCAAGATTTTATCCCTCCTCCAACATGGTAAGAACCTATCAGATGTCGAATATCTCAATATGGACCAGGCTGAGATCGATAAGAGCTTTGAAATATTTTCTAACCTAAGGGAAAATGACTACAAAGACTGCGACTTATCATTTATAAAAGAATTTTTTAAAGAAGACAAGAGGATAATTTTAAACTAATGAGAGTTATTGCAGGAAAATACAAGGGATTTAACTTATTATCACCCAAGTCCAAGGACTCTAGGCCTACCGATAACAAGGTAAAAGAAGCAGTATTTGATATGCTCTATCCCTTCAAGGTTGAATTTGTGGGTCTAGATTTATTTGCTGGAACGGGCCAGATGGGTATAGAATTTTTATCTAGGGGAGCCAGGGAGGTATATTTTAATGAAAAAAATCTATCGACCTTAAGGATCCTCAAGGAAAATTTAGAGAAGATTAAGGCTGAAAATTACGAAGTATCTAAGATGGACTTCAAGAAGGCCCTAGCTACCTACAAAGATGAGGGGCTTAAGTTTGATTACATCTTCCTAGATCCACCCTACGATACAAATTATCTAGAAGAAAGCATTAATTTAATTCTAGCTAATGAATTACTTGCTTTAAACGGTATAATAATAACTGAATCAGACAGAGATATAGATTTTTCCTATGAACTGGACCTAAGTTTGATAAAAGAAAAGTCTTATGGAAGGAAAATAATTAAGTTTTATATAAGAAATGAAGATAATATATCCAGGTAGCTTCGACCCTCTTACTTTAGGTCACATAGATCTTATAAAAAGATTGGCCAAGATGTATGATGAGGTAATCGTAGCTGTATTAATAAATGACAATAAAAATTCTCTCTTTACCTTAGAAGAGAGGGAAGAGATTATAAAAGAAGAAATTGAAGCAGAAAATCTAACAAATGTAAGTATAAAATCTTTTGATGGACTACTTGTTAACTTTGCCCAAAAAGAGGATGTCAAGCTAATAGCTAGGGGCCTAAGGCAAGTAACTGACTATGAGTATGAGAAAAATATTGCCATGTTTAATGCAGAGCTATATGAAGGGCTTGAAACTATTTTTCTTTTGTCAAATCCCAACTATTCCTTTATTAGCTCGAGTGGGGTTAGGGAAGTTATACGATTTAAAGGAGATGTGTCTGCATTTGTAAGTAGCAATGTTAAGAAAAAAATTGAAGAAAATTTTTATAAATAGGGGGTTCTTATGGCACAAAATAAATTAATGGGTCTAATTAACGAAATGGAAGATATATTGGATGAGGCTTCTTCAGTACCATTTTCTAGGAAGGTCTCAGTTGATCCAGACGATATTTTTGATTTACTTAAAGAGATGAAAGATTCTCTACCTGAAGAAATCAAACAAGCTCAATGGGTAATTGACGAGAAGGATAGGATAGTAGGGGAAGCTAATGGCGAAGCTGAAAGCAGACTCAAGGAAACTGAAAACGAAATTAACAATATTAAAGAACAAGCAAGAAATAAGTTTAGACAACTAGTTTCAGAAAATGAAATCACTAGAGAAGCTAGGAATGAAGCTCAAAGAATACTAGCTGAAGCAAACAACGAAGCAGCTAAACTTAGAGAACAATCTTATGTTTATGTTGATAGACTATTCAAAGGATCAGTTCAAAACTTCTCTCAACTTGCTGAGCAACTAGAAAAAAATAGACAAAATTTATTAAATGACAAAAACTAATAATAAAAAATCGTCCCAGTCTGCTGGTATTAGGCTTTTCCTAGAACTTATTAAGACCAAGGGACGATTTTTCTTTTAAAACTTAACCTTGTAGTCCCTATTAAAATCCCTCCTACTTATAATAGAATAAAGGTTAGAGGCTTCGATCATTTTCTTATATACTAGCAAGTTATCATTATCCAAGTCTAAGCTCTCGGCTTTTCTCATAATTATTTTAATATCCTTACCCATATCTCCCAAGGCTGCCTTGGCTTTTTTATTTAGGGCAAGGATCTTTATAAAATTAATATCCACATCGTTTAAAGTACTCGTGTTATCTAGTAGGTAGTTTATTATAAGTCTTTTAATCCTCGAAGCAGGATATCTTGGACTAATAGCCTTATTTATGAAGTCATCAAGGCTTGGATTTACTACTAGGATTTTTTTGAAATATTCTTCCATCCCCTCTTCGTAGGCTAGGACTTTATCAAAATTATTATTGCTTATCACAAGCTTATATTGGAAAATCCTAAACAAGCTGTCAGCTGAAGGAAGGATATTTGCTGCCATTGCCTTTTTTAACTCTTCATAGGAATCTTCTGGCATAAGGGAAGATAGGTCTTTATCAAGATTTGCCCTAATAGCACTTGACGATGCAAAATTAGGATGGCTTATATTTTTTTCTCTATTTAAGGCTCCTCTTCTAGGGATAGGAAGATATTCTATCTTTGGATTAATATTTTTAATCGCCTTAATATACTCTAGGGCCAAGATATTATTTGATGATAGAAATTCTATGCCGGCTATGTCCTCTAGGGCAAGGTAGCTTGCCTTGGTGTAAGAGTAGTTTTTATCTAAGTAGTCCCTGGTTTTTTTTTCTATCAGATCATTTTTTTCTAGGATTGAGTCAATTTTTTTCTTAAAGTCATCTGACTCCATATTCTCGATTCCAAAGGCCAAGTAATCTATCCCTAGCTTATTTAAGATATCTATAGACTTTGAGGCAAAGAACTTGGCTGACTGGAGGGATATGAAGCTAGGCATCTCTATCACCAGGTCTAGACCGTTATTGAGGGCAATACTTGCCCTAGTAAATTTATCTAAGATGGCAGCTTCGCCCCTTTGGACAAAGTCCCCACTCATTATGGCTAGGGCTATATCTGGCCTTGTTAAGTCTCTGGCTTTTTCTATTAAATACTTGTGTCCCTCATGGAAGGGGTTAAATTCTGCTACAATTGCTAGTTTTTTCATACTATCACCCCTTTAATTATACATTTTTTTTACAAATATACTAAGATAGCTTATAATATTTAGGGCATATCTATAGAAAAACGAATGATTTAAGAATTTTTATTTAAAATTATTATCAATTTATATGCTCTATGGTATAATAATAAAAGAAACATTAACAGGAGGATTTATGATTTCAGCAAATGATTTAAGAAAAGGTGTAACTTTTGTATACGATAATGGTGTTTACCAGGTAATAGATTTTCAACACGTTAAACCAGGTAAGGGTGCAGCATTCGTTCGTGCAAAAATTAAATCTGTAATGAATGGTGGAGCTAAGGATGTTACTTTCAACCCAAATGAAAAGTTTGAAGAAGCTATTATTTCTACAAAGGAAATGACATATTTATACAATGATGGCCAACTATACTACTTTATGGATCCAGAATCTTTTGAACAAATTGGTATTGAATATGAAAATGTAAAAGATGCCATCATCTATGTAAAAGAAAATGAACCAGTTCAAATCAAATTCTATGAAGGTAATCCATTCCTAGTAGAAGCACCAAACTTTGTAGAACTTCAAGTAACAGATACAGAACCAGCTGTAAAGGGTGACACAGCTACAAACGTAACAAAACCAGCTACAGTAGAAACTGGTGCAGTTATCCAAGTACCTGTATTTGTAAATGAAGGAGACGTTATTAAGATAGATACAAGAACAGGAGATTATCTATCAAGAGTATAAGGAGTTAATTATGGCAAGTAATTTTGTAAATGGATCAGTAAAAATCGCAGATGAGATTCTTGATCAAATAGCAAATGCTGCTGCAAGTGATGTGTATGGGGTTATTAGTGAAGATCAAGGACATAACCTATTGAACAAGAACCCTAAGTCTAGGGTTACTAAGAATGGAGAGAAACTACATTTCCGTTTGACAGTAAACCTAGAAAACAATGTTAAGGTAGTTAAAACTGTAAAAGACATCCAAAGCAATGTAAAAAATGTCGTAGAAAATATGACAGGCCTTAGCGTTGACAAAGTCGATGTAAATGTAGAAAATCTTGAAATAATATGAGAAGGACTGAGCAAAGAGAACGGATCTTTAGATTAATATATGAAGATTCAATTAGCAAAATTGAAGAAGTAGATAGGTCCCTAGAAGATAAGGATCTTTTAGGGGAAGACTTTATACAAGATAGCCTAAATTCTTACCTTGACCACAAGTCAATGATAGATATAAAAATCGATGAAAATTTAGATAATAAACATAAGAACTTGTCTAAGGTGGTTAGGGCTATCATTTGCCTATCTATAAATGAAATATATTTTATGGATATACCTACATCAGTTTCTATAAATGAAGCAGTTAACCTTGCTAAGAAATATTCTAATCAAGATGACTATAGGCTAGTAAACTCTATTTTGGGAACTATTACTAGAAAAGATAATAAATGAGAAAATCTTTAAGTGTCAAACAGTTTAATGAATATTTAAAATCTAATATAAAACATGACCCGATATTTCAAAATGTTTACATAAGTGGTGAGCTGGTTAATATAAAGTTTAATAAGTCCCATTTATATTTTTCACTTAGGGAAGATAGGGATCTAGTTGACTGTGTAATCTATTATTATGAAGACTCAGGCCTCGATATTGATTTTAATGAAGGAGAGAAGGTCCTAGTAAAGGGGGTCTTGGTCTATAACAACTACTCCTCTAGAGTTACAATATCAGCCAAGGACGTTACTAACCTAGGTAGGTCTGAAGCCTATAGCAAGTTCTTAAAAATGAAAGAAGACTTTCAAAAGAGGGGATTTTTTGATAAGGATAATAAAAAGTCTATCAAGAAATTTCCCTCAAAGATAGGTCTAATAACATCAGCTGATGGGGCTGCCCTTGTGGACTTTATATCGGTAATTAATCAAAAACCCAATGATATTCATATATACTTTAACCCTGTCAGGGTCCAAGGTAATGATGCCGTTGATCTAATAGTCAAGGCCCTAGAAAGACTTGATAGGATGGATCTAGATGTAATAGTTATAACAAGGGGTGGAGGATCTGAGGTTGACCTTTCCACCTTCAATGAGAAAGACCTTATAGAAAGTGCCTACAGGGCAGAGACACCCATCCTTTCTGCCATAGGTCACAAGATTGATTCAAGTCTCTTGGACCTAGTAAGTGATCTAAGCCTCCAAACTCCTACAGAAGCGGGATCTTTTATAGTCAAGAATTATTCTGATTTTGATAAGGACTTTAGGAATAAGTTGGAGAAGATAGATAGCCTTGTTAATAAAAAATATGGTGACCTATACTTTAAGCTAATCTACTACAAGGAAATCTTAGATAAGTATAGTCCCAACCAAAAGATAGAAGCTAGGATAAAGGACTTAACTTATATAAAAAATGACCTTGATACTAAGTTACTTAGGACCTATGAGAAAAATATATCTAGGCTTGGGCTTATAGACTTAAGGTTAAAGAGGATAAAAGACCTAATAGATCTAAGGAAGAAGTCTATTAGACTAAGGGATAGGTCGGGGTATGATGTATATTCTTTAGGACAAGTGAAGGTAGGGGATGAGCTTGAAATCGATTTTTATGATGGGAGTATAAAGGTTAGGGTTATAGATGGATAAAAGTTTAGAAGAAAAATTTGAAGAATTAGAGGGACTCCTAGAGGAGCTTGAAAAAAGTGATACCAACCTTGATGAAAGTATCGAGATTTATCAAAGGGCAAAGGCCCTCTACAAGGAAGTAAATGACAAGTTAGAAGATTATAGGGCAAAGATTGAGATAATTAGTAAAGATGAATAAAGATATATATAAGAAAAATTTAGAAGAAAATAAAATTATAATAGAAAAAAGAATTAATGAATACTTTGATAGTACAAGCATCTTAGATGAAGCAATGAAATACTCTATGGAAGCTGGCAAGAGAATTAGAGCGAGTTTGTACCTTGAAACTTGCAAAATTCTAGGTCATGACCTAAGTGGAGCAGATATAGATTTTGCCTTGGCTATAGAGATGCTCCAATCTTATACCCTAGTCCATGATGACCTACCTGCTATGGATAATGATGACTATAGACGTGGTAAGGAAAGCACCCACAAGCACTTTGGTGAGGATATAGGAATATTAACTGGAGATGCTCTATTAAATGAGGGGGCAAATTTAATCTTTAGCCTTGCTAAGGAAAATCCAGCTTACATAGGAGCAGGGGACTATCTCTTTAAAAAATTAGGCAAGAGAGGAGTAATCTATGGACAAGTCCTAGACCTAGAAGAAAGGAAGGACTATGACCTAGACTTTATCCTAAGGGTCTATGAGAAAAAAACTGCAGACTTTTTTGTAGCCTGTCTTGTAGCAGGTGGCCTTGTGGCTGGAGCTGATAGTAAGGTCATCGAGAGCCTTGAGAAATATGGCTATTATTTGGGATTAGGCTTTCAAATTCAAGATGACTTACTAGAAAATGAATATACAGATGAGTTAAATATTTTAAATATAATGGATAGACAAAAAGCTAATTCGATTTTAGATGAGATTAATAAAAAATGTAAGTTAGCTATTAGCGATATAGAAAATAATGATTTTTATATATTTTTAATTGACTACTTGTCAAAAAGAAATTATTAGAGGCGGATATGAAAAAATATACTAGACAAAGATTAATTTTAGACATAATTCAAAATAATGATGTAAAAACTCAAAGCCAACTTTCAGAACTCCTTAAAGAGCATGGAATTAATGCTACCCAAGCGACAATTTCTAGGGATATCAAGGAACTAAGGATTTCTAAGGTACAAAGTGATGATTATGACTACAAGTACACAGTAGTTGATAATGACTATGATAGTTTTACTGAGAGAATGGAAAAGATATTTAAGGAATCAGTCCTATCAATCGAGAAGTCTAACCAACTTATTGTGATAAAGAGTATTTCTTATTGTGCAACAGTTTGTGGTGCCTATATAACCAATGCAAAGCTAGACAATGTAGGTGGTATAGTAACAGGTATTGATACTATATTTATTTCTCCAGTAGATGGAGAAAAGATTGATGTACTAGTAGAAGATCTTAGGAGTTTGATTAAATAATGTTAGAGGAGTTATTTATCGATAACTTTGTAATAATTAAACGTGACCATATTTTTTTCGAAGATGGGTTTAATGTACTAACTGGTGAGACTGGTTCAGGTAAGTCACTTATATTTGAGGCAATAAACCTTGCCCTTGGCAAGAGGGCCGACAAGGATACTATTGGTAAGTTTGCTGACAAGACCCTAATCGAAGCAGTATTTGAGGTTGAAGAAGACCTTAAGGATAAGCTCTATGATATGGGCTTTTCTTTTGATGATGATAATAAATTAATAATCACCAGAACTATTGGCAAGAAGTCCTCATCTGTAAGGATCAATGGCCGTATGGTAAGCCTTGCCCTACTTCGAGAGCTTGCAGGCTTATTAATAGATATATATAGGCAGGGCGATAGTAACTCCTTTATGAATTCATCCAACTATGGCGATCTTATAGATGAATATACCAAGGATAAGGAGAGCCAAGACTTACTAGATGAGCTTTATGGACTCAATAAGGAAAGGGAAGGATTCTTGGAGAGATTTTCCCATATCAACCTAAGTGATGAGGAAGTTAGGAGGGAAAAGGACCTCCTTAATTATCAAATAAATGAGATTGAAGATGTTGATATCTTTAATATTGACGAAGAAGCTATCAACATGGAATACCAAAAGTTAAACAGCATAACTTCTATTATAAATATTACCAACAAGATTAAGGAGATGCTCGATTCTTCTGACTTTACTACTCCATCAGTTACATCCTACATCAACGAAGCCATATCAGACCTGGATGATTTTACTTCTATGGATAATAAGATTGAAGACATCTATCAAAGGCTCATCACCTTATCTGATGAAGTAAATGACTTATACAATGACTTGGATTCCTATGAGATGAACTTAGAGCAAGATCCAGAGAGGCTTTATGAGCTTGAAATGATTAACCAAGCAATATTTTCCCTAAAGAGAAAGTATGGCTCAAGCCTTGATGAGATCAAGACCTATTATGAAGAAATTAAATCTAGGAGGTCAGAGCTTGAAGACATAGAAGATCTGAGGGCAAATATCAACAAGGAAATCTCAAAAATCGATAAAAAAATGGAAAAAACTGCAAGCGAGCTTTCTAATATAAGAAAGAAAAAAGCCAAAGTCTTAGAAAATGAGATTAATAGTGCCATAAGAGAGCTTAATATAAAAAATGGTAACTTTAAAATTTCCTTTGATACAAAAGATTCTATCAACAACAAGGGTCTAGATAAGATAGATTTTCTAATTTCCACCAACAAGGGAGAGAGCCTCAAGTCCCTATCAAAGACTGCATCTGGTGGAGAGATTTCTAGGATAATGCTTGCCTTCAAGGAAGTTTTCTCAGATTCTGATAAGGTAGGTACCTTAATATTTGATGAGATTGATACGGGTATATCTGGTAGAACTGCCCAACTAGTAGGTGAGAGAATCCTTAAACTATCAAGAAAGAGGCAAATTATAGCCATAAGCCACCTACCACAGATTGCATCTCTAGCAAGTAACCATATACTAATTAGCAAGGAGGATCTTGATTCCTTTACTATTTCCAAGACTGAAAGAGTCGAGGGAGCTAATAGAGTTAACGAAATTGCAAGACTTATAGGAGGGGTAGACATAACTCCAACTACTATAGAATCATCAAAAGAAATGTTAAAAATGGCGGAGGATTTACGAAATGCAAGATGAAAAATTTTATGAGAAACCAATCAAATCTGATACTATATATGACGGTAAAATTTTAAAGCTTAAGGTAGAAACTGTAGAGCTTGCTAACAAAAAATATTCCAAAAGAGAGATAGTTGATCACCAAAAGGGTGTTGGAATCATAGCCCTTGATGGGGAAGATAAGTTATGGATGGTTAAGCAATACAGAAGGGCTATCGATAAGGTAACTATAGAAATACCAGCAGGCCTTGTAGAATCAAACGAACTTCCAGTAGAGGCTGCCAAGAGAGAACTCCAAGAAGAAGTAGGCTTTATTCCAAATGATATATCCTACCTCTTTGATATGCACGCATCTCCTGGCTTTACCAATGATAAGTTGTCATTTTTCCTAGCCCAAGATTTTTCTGAATCTAAGCTTGACCAAGATGAAGATGAAAATGTCGAGGCTTTTTCTATGGAAATTGATGAGCTTTACAATATGGTAGAAAATGGCAAAATCACGGATGCCAAGACAATTATCGCTATTTTGTATGCTATAAAACTTAAAAATGAGCGATAAGCTAAATATTGAGTTAGAATCCTTTAATGGGCCCTTTGACTTGCTATTAAGTCTTATAGAAAAGAAAAAGATCGATATCTATGATATAGCCCTAGAAGATATTACAAACTCATATTTGGAAGAAATTAATAAGCTTTCAGATATAGATAACCTGTCAGAATTTATCTATATAGCTTCAATTTTGTTAACTATCAAGGCCAACAAACTTACTCCAAAAGAAGAAAATGAAAATCTAGAGGAAGATTTTATTTCCTATCTTATAACCTATAAGAAGATAAAGTCGGTAGAAGACGACCTAAAGTTAATGGAAGCAGAAGCGAGGAAGATTTATTCTAAGTATCAGGAAGATCTAAGCCAATTTGAAATATATAACGAAGTAAAAATAGACAAGGATGTAAATATTCTAAAAACTGAATTCGAGAAGGTCCTCAAAAACCTTGACAAGAAAAGTCCTAGGCCAATATTTGAGCCTACTAGGATAGAAGATGTAAATGAATATGTCGAGAAAATAAGAAAGACCTTAAATTTTGCTAAGACCCTAAGACTTGATAATATTACCACAAGAATAAGGTCGAAGTCTGAGTGTATAGCGACCTTTCTAGCCTTGTTGGAACTAGTAAGGCTTAGGGAAATTGAACTTGAGGAAAAAGCTGAGAATTCTTTTTTTGTAATTAAGAGGTAGGCATGGACAAGAATTATTTGAAGGGACTAATTGAAGAAGTTTTGTACATATGGGCAGATCCTATTGATATAGACGATCTATCAAAAATCATCTATGACTATGGCAAAAAAGATATCGAAGAAGCTCTGATTGAAATAAAAAACGAGAGAGATGAGAGAACTTCTGGACTAGTCATTAGGGATTATAATAAGGCTTACAAATTTACAACCAGGGATGAGCATAATAGGTATTTCGAAAAGGTTGTAAAAAAGAGTGAGAAAAAACTTTCTTCTTCAGCCCTAGAGACCCTATCAATTATTGCCTACAAGCAGCCTATAACCAGGGCTGAAGTCGACAAAATAAGAGGAGTCAATTCCCAGTCGTCCATTGACACCCTACTAGATAAGGACCTCATAGAAGAAAGAGGCAGACTTGATAAGATAGGAAAGCCTATTATCTATGGGACAAATACAAATTTTCTAGAATATTTTAATATCTCTTCCCTGGATGACCTCCCAGAAATTGAATTTACAATCGAGGAAGACGATGAGGATTAATAAATTTATTGCAAAAAGTGGAATAACTTCCAGGAGGAAGGCTGACGAGCTAATTAAAAATGGCCTTGTTAAGGTAAATGGACAAAGGATTAGTGAGCCTGGACTTGATATAAAGGATAGTGACCAGGTGGAGGTTAATGGCCAAGTAATAGGCATAGAAGAGAAATTTTATATCAAGGTCTACAAGCCAGTAGGTTTTATTACAAGTAATTATGATCCACACAATGACAAGGATTTAAATTACTTGGTCAAGGTTGACAAGAATTTTTTTGCGGCAGGGAGACTTGATAAGGATAGCGAGGGGCTCCTTATAGTAACTAATGATGGTGACTTCACCAATAGGATAATCCACCCTAGACAAAAACTTGATAAGGAATATATAGTAAAAGTCGATAAAAAATTAAGTAAAAAAGAAGAAGATCTTTTCCAAAGAGGCATCGATATAGGTAGGGGTGAAATAACCTCTGATGCTAAAATTAAGCTTTTAGATCCTAAAAAAAATACCTACCGAGTAATAATTCACCAGGGATTTAATAGGCAAATTAGGAGGATGTTTGGTTATTTTAATGTAAATGTCCTAAGCCTAAAGCGTATCAGGATTGGAGAAATAAAGCTTTCTGATATGAAGCCCTATGATAATAGGTATTTTGATGAAGGTGAGCTTAGTTTCGTTAAGAAAGTTAAGGGATAGAAAAGGTCTATTTTTGTGGTGAAATTTATGGTAAAAGTCGGTATCATAGGTGCAGGTCCGGCAGGAATATTTGCAGCTATCAATCTAAAAAATTCAAATAATGAAGTTTATCTACTCGATAAAAATGACCGTATAGGTAGAAAGCTCCTTCTTACCGGCAATGGAAGGTGTAATATAACTAGTGGAAAATTCTATGATAATTTTTTGGACCATATAATTAGAAACAAGGAATTCCTCTATTCTTCCTTTTCGACCTTTGATAACTTCGCTATGATCGATTTTTTAAATAGGGAGGGTATTCAAACAATAATAGAAGAAGATGACAAGGTCTTTCCTAAGTCAATGAGGGCAACTGATATTGTAAACTTATTTGAAAGGCTGATAAAAGAAAGAGATGTTAAATTCCTTCCTAATACCAAGGTCAAATCAATCACTAAGGATGAAAACTTTAAACTTGAAACTTCTAGGGGGCAGATGGATTTTGATATCTTGCTAATAGCCTGTGGTGGTCTATCCTATCCAAAGACTGGATCTAGTGGAGATGGCTACAAGTTCGCCAAAAGTTTTGGCCACACTATAGTAGAGCCTCTACCATCCCTATGTCCTCTTTATCTAAAAAAGACTTTGCCAATAAAGGCCTTAAGTTTATCAGATATAGAGATAAGGACCTATACAGATGATAAAGACTTTAGTGAAGTGGGAGATATCTTGCTTACCCCAAACTTTATCACAGGACCTGCCGCCTTAAGACTTCAGGCAAGGGCTGCTAGGGATAATATTAATAGGATATCTCTCGACTTTAAGAAAGATATGAGAGATGATGAACTTGATAAAATTATTTTGGATTATTTAGACAAGAACCCAAAGAAGACTATATCCAATAGTTTAAAAGGATTTATAAATGAGGGCTTAATTGAAAAACTCTTAGATGAAGGGAAGATTAAGAAAAATAAGCCATCAAATCAAATTACCAAGGAGGAAAGGGAAAAACTTGCCTCCCTAATAAAAAATTTCACATTAGAAACTAAAGAAAATAAAAACTTTAGTAGCGCTGTTGTAACGTCTGGTGGGGTCAAAACTGCAGAAATTAATCCCAAAACCATGGAGTCCAAACTCGTAAAGGACTTATATTTTGTTGGTGAAGTCATCGATATAGATGGGTTAACTGGTGGTTTTAATTTGCAAATTGCCTTCACAACAGCCTATAGTGCAAGTCTTGCTATAAAGGAGAAATTATGACTTATATTATTGCTTTAGATGGGCCAAGTGGGTCTGGTAAATCTACCCTGGCTGATTTACTTAGCAAAAGATTAAATATTGAATACCTAAATACAGGCTCTATGTATAGGGCAGTAACAAGAAGATTCTTGGATCTAGGTATAAAGGAAAATGAAAATGATAAGATAAGGGAAGAACTTGGAAATATTAGCATAGATATCAATAAGGGGAGAATCTACCTAAACGGTAGAGACCTTACTGACATGCTAAGAGATGAAGAAGTGACTGCCAATGTTTCTTGGGTCAGTGCCAATAAGGACGTTAGGGAAAAATTAGTTGACCTCCAAAGAAATATAGCAAAAGATACCTCTTTTATCCTAGATGGTAGGGACATAGGGACTGTAGTTTTTCCAGATGCAAGGTACAAATTCTATGTTACAGCATCACCTAGGGTTAGGGCTAAGAGACGTTTTGATCAAAATGAGCTAGACCAAAGCCTAGAAGAAATCGAAAAAGCCATAATAAAGAGGGACGAGTACGACTCTAATAGGGAAATAGCTCCCCTCAAAAAGGCAGACGACGCAATCCTTATTGATAATTCAGACTTAAATATTAAAGAAACTATAGATTTGATGATAGATAAGATGGAGCTTTGATATGCTTTATAATTTTTTTGTTGCAATTTTAAAGGTTATTTTATTGCCATTTTTTAGGGTAAGGGTAGATGGAATAGAAAATTTGAAGGAAGATGAAAACTTTATAATTTGTGCCAACCATAAGTCAAACTTCGATCCCTTTCTCTTAGCCCTAGTCTTACCAGTTAGAATTCACTTTATGGCTAAAAAAGAACTATTCGAAAATCCTCTCTTGGCAAAACTCTTAAGCTCTGTAGAAGTATTTCCAGTAGATAGGCATGGAAAAAATATGAAATCTCTTAGATTTTCTTTGAAACTTGTCAAGGAAGGCAAGACCCTGGGCGTATTTCCAGAAGGAACGAGAGTAAAGGAGACCAAGAGGGAAAATATGAAGGAGGGGGTAGCCTTTTTGTCCTTAAAGGGGAAGGCAAATATTTTGCCAGTGGAGCTTATATCTACCTATAAACCCTTCAAAAAGTCCTACATCCATGTCCATGAGATGCTTAGGGTAGAAGATTACTTGCACCTTGATAATAAAACAGCCATGAAAAAAATAGAAGATGATGTATTTGAAGCCATCTATAAAGATCATTATGTAGAAGAAGGGGAAAATAAATGGAAATAATAATAGCCAGGTACTCAGGTTTTTGTGGGGGAGTGAGAAGAAGTGTCAACCTCGCCGATGAAGCAATAAAAAATAATAATGAGGCCTATTGCGTTGGTCCTTTGGTTCATAATCCTCAACTAGTAGAAAATTTTGAAGAGAAAGGACTCAAAGTAATTGATAAAGATGAGGCCCTTCTATTAAAAAACTCCACGATTTTAATAAGGGCCCATGGAGAAAGCGCAGAATTTAAAGGAAAACTCCAAGAAAACAACAATACAGTAGTAGATGCGACTTGTCCCCATCTGATGAATATTTATGATAAGATTATTCAGAAAGAAAATGAGGGCTACCAGGTAATAATTGTTGGAGATAAAACGCATCCTGAAATTATTGCTATGGACTCTTACTTAAAAAATGGTATAGTTATATCAGATGAGACTGAAGCAAAAAATGTAAAAGGATATGTCAAACTTTATGTGGTAAGCCAAACCACAAATAGGTTTGATTATTTTTATGATATTGCTAACAAGTTAAAAGAAAATAATGATAGTGTAGTAATAGAAAACACAATATGCAAGGCAACTGAAAATAGGCAACAGGCAGCCAAATCCTTAAGTGAGGAAGTTGATTGTATGATTGTAGTTGGTGGTTTTAATAGTTCTAATACGAATAAGCTATATCAAGTAGCTAAAATGAATTGTAATAATGTTTTTAGGATTGAAACTGTTAATGAACTACCTTTGCAAAAGCTCTCTAAATTTAAAAAAGTAGGAATAATCGCAGGTGCCTCTACACCTGATGAGATTATCGAGGAGGTAGTAAGTAGTATGGATGAATTCACAAATGAAGAATTTATGTCAAGTCTAGAGGATAGTTTGAAGAAGGTATACCCTAAGGAAATAGTAAAGGGTACTGTAATTGATGTTAAGGAAGATGAGGTATTCGTTGACATCCAATTCCGTGCTGATGGTATCATCAAACTAGATGAAATGACAGAAGAAGAAAGAGAAAATCCAAAAAACAGCTTTAATGTAGGCGATGAAATTGATGTATATGTTATCAAACTAGATGATGGTGAGGGTAATGTATCTCTATCAACAAGAAGAGTCAAAGGAATGAAAGTTTGGCAAGAATTAGCTGAAAAAGCTGATAATGAGGAATTAGTTCACGGTGAAGTTGTAGGTGCTAACAAGGGTGGACTAACTGTTAATGTGAATGGAATTAATGGTTTTATTCCAGCAAGCCAAATCGCAACATATTTCGTAAGGAACTTCAAGAAATTTGTCGGAGAAGTTTGGGATCTTAAGATTATATCTATCGATGAAAGAAAAAATAGACTAGTTCTTTCTAGAAGAAAAGTAGTTGAAGAAGAAACTGATGCTAAATGGGAAGACCTAGAAGAAGGCCAAGTAGTTACTGGTAAGGTTGCTAGACTAACTGACTTTGGAGCTTTTGTTGAAGTTAATGGTCTTGACGGTTTACTTCACGTGTCAGATATAGCATGGTCTAGAGTTGAACACCCATCTGATGTCCTAAATGTAGGAGATGAAATCGAAGTTAAGATTCTAAGACTTAACAAAGAAAAGAATAGAATATCTCTTGGACGTAAACAACTTCTAGAAAAACCATTTGAAGCTTTCGTAAATCAACACGAAGTTGGTAGTGTTGTGACAGGAAAAGTTGTTAACCTACTAGACTTCGGTGCTTTTGTAGAAGTCGCTGATGGAGTAGAAGGACTTGTTCATGTATCAGAAATTTCTTGGGATCATGTAGAAAAACCATCTGACGAACTAAACATTGGTGATGAAATCGAAGTTAAAATCATAAGCATCGACCGAGAAGAAGAAAGAGTTGGATTGAGCATTAAGGCTCTAAAGGAAGCTCCAGAAAGACCTGAGAGAAGACCTAGAAGAACTCAAAGAAATCAAGAAAGGCCAAGAAGAAGAGTTGAAAGAGAAGAATCTTACAACCTAGGTGATGATGATTTAAATAATAACCTTGGAAATCTCTTAGAACAAGCTCTATCTGACAAGGGACTTCTAGATAGCAACGAATCTTCTTCTGAAGAAGAATAAGTCAAAATATAATAAGTAAAGGGATGGATTTAATATTCATCTCTTTTTTTATGATAGGAGAATTATGGAAACACTAAAAGAAAAGTATAAAGATTATTTCAAAGGTAAAAAATATAATATAACGACATTTGGCTGCCAAATGAATGAACATGACAGCGAAAGAATTTCTTATATTTTAGAAGATTTGGGCTATGAAAAAACTGATGATAGGAAGGCAGCAGACTTTATTTTATTTAATACTTGCTTGGTAAGGGAAAATGCCGAACTAAAACTATATGGCCAAGTATCATCTCTCAAAAAACTAAAGGCCGAAAACCCTGATAAAATAATCAGTGTATCTGGTTGTATGATGCAAACTTCTACTGCCAGGGAAGTAATTGTAAGTAAGCATGATGAGGTTGACCTGGTATTTGGTACAAAAAACATCAACTCCTTACCAGACCTAATATATAGGTACCTTGAAACAGGGGAGCGAGTAGTAGATATTTCAACAGATGATGTCAAGGATGACTTTGTTGAATATAATAACAAAAATGACTTCCAAGCCTATGTCAATATAATGAGGGGCTGTGATAACTTCTGCTCCTATTGTATAGTCCCACAATCAAGAGGCAGGGAAGAATCAAGAAGACCATCGGCTATACTTGCAGAATGTGAGCATTTGGTAGACCAAGGTTTTAAGGAGATAACCCTCCTTGGACAAAATGTAAATAGCTATGGGAACAAGGCTGACTTTGATATGACCTTCCCTGAACTACTCGATAGGATAAGTAAAATAGAAGGACTAAAAAGACTTAGATTTACAACAAGCCACCCCAAAGACCTATCAGATGAGCTAATAGAAGTTATCAAAAATAATGACAATATTTGCAAGTTCTTCCATTTACCTATGCAGTCAGGTTCATCTAAGGTCTTAAAGGATATGAATAGGAAGTACGACCAAGAAAAATACCTAGAAAGGGCCAAGAAATTAAAGAGTGAGATACCAGAACTTGCACTTTCTACTGATATAATTGTGGGCTATCCTACTGAGACAGAAGAAGACTTTGAAGAAACCCTCAAGGTTTGTAGGGAAGTAGGCTTTGACCAAGCCTTTACCTTTAAGTATAGTCCTAGACCAAAGACCAGGGCAGCTAAACTTGAGCCGATAGATGATGAGATAGTCCAAGATAGGTTTGATAGACTCCTTGATACCCTTTATCCAACCTTCAATGAAAAAAATAAGGAATATATAGGTAAAACCGTAGAGGTCTTATTGGAGTCGGAAAGTAAAAATAATGATAAGGTCCTAACAGGTAGGACTGATACCTTTAAGCTAGTCCATGTCAAGGCAGATAAGTCCTTAATAGGATCTTTTGTTAAGGTTAAGATAACTGATAATACATCATTTACTATTACGGGAGAACTAGTAGAATAAACCTGCCTTTAATGGTGGGTGTTTATGAAAAAGTTTTCTGTAAAGGTCTATATATCAATGGTTTATATAGAATATTTTTTATTCTTTTATTTAGCCTTACTAAGTGTTAAAATTGAAAAGTATCAAGAAAGGACTTATTATGAAAGATGTAAGTGTGAAAGCAAAAGCGAAGATGGGAAAGCTCCCCACAAGGGATCTATACGATAAGTTGATTTCCGATACGTCATTAGAAAATAAAAAAGAATTATTAAACCATAAGTATCCTTTTTTGAAAAATGTAAACACCAAGAAGGAGATGGAAGCAGGATTTTTTAATAATTTCTATACAGAGCTTAGAAGTATAGACTTTTTTCTAGGAGGTATTGAAAGTCAATTTTTCAAAAATTATTTTTCGATATATGAGATCTACCTAATTCAAAAAGTTATCCAATCTATAGTTCATCATAGGCTGGAAAAAAATATCCTGAATTTGCTCCATGATCCTTTTTCTAAAAACCTCCATATAAAAATAGGTATGGACCTTAAGGATTTTATAGAAGGTCTTAGGACTAGTCGTTATTATAGGACCCTGCTTCCCTTTGTTAACGAAAATATGGACGAAGATGCCCTAATCTTTTTATCATCTAATGCCTTAATGAAATTTTATTATAGGGATTTATTGAAGCTTTCTAAGGAATTTAAGGGGAAGGAAAAGTCTTGGATAAAAGAGCTCTTGGGAGAGCAGATTAACCTAGCTAATTTTGAGATGGTTTTCAGGCTCAAAAAATTCTTTAAGTTAAATAATAATGAAATATTTAATTATTTAATTGAAGGAGGCAGGGGCTACAATGCCGAGAGACTAAAGCAATTAGCCAATATGCCCCTTGATGACTTCTTGGATAGGCTCAATCAAAGTAAGTACAAGGGAATATTTGATAGGGCAGAATTTTCTCATATAAAGATTAAGGAAAGAATGGCAAAACTTTATATGTCTGAAATAAGAAAGCAAAGATCTGACATTCTTTATGTAATTTCTGTTATGAGTTTAATCCGAATTCATTATGAGAGCTTGGTAGGTATTCTAGAAATAGATGAGACCTTGGCAATGTCGGACAGGTATGATTTAGTAATAGGAAGGTAAGTATGGCTGTAGAAAAAATGTACCTAGTTAATATAGCATCTCACCTAGAAAATCTAGATGATTTTTTGGAAGATGTAATTAAGATAGGCGATATAGAGGTTGTTGATGCCTTTAATCAATTAGCATCAAGATCCTTTCAAATAAGGGCAACTAGGGAGAATGTAGAACTTACAGAAGATGTTTCAACAATTTCATCTTTTGATAAGGACAACAAAAAAGCAAGTGAAAACCTAAGGGTCATCAGTGATCTTTTTAAGGTTTCTGATGATAATGTAAGGGATAAGTATATCTCTAAGGAAAATGTCCAAAAGATTTACTCAATCCTAGAACCCCTAATTGAGAAAAAAGAAGAGCTTATTAAAGAGCGTGAGAAGCTAATGGCCTACAAGGAAAACTTGGAGAGCCTAGATAGCTTTGGAATTGATATAAAAAAACTTAATAATCTTAACTACTTCGATTACCGATTTGGTGACGTAAGCAAAGATGGAAGATTCATACTAAAAAATAATTATGAAAATCTACCATCTTTAATTTTGCACCTAGATAAATCTTTGGATGACCTATCTCTTGGCTATTTAAATCAAATCATAGCCCTAGATGAGGAAACTACAGATCTTAGGGATGCTACAGATAAGATTATAGAAAGTGAGAAAGAAAACACCCTAAGGGTTCTAAATGACTATAATAGAGAATATCAAATAGAAGCCAAGAAAAAAAGTGAAGAGATTTATATCTCTATTCTAAATGAAGCTGAACAAAAGGGAGAGGAAATTTATAAAATCTACAATGAAAAGAAGAAAGACCTTGACAATAAGTACAAGGAATTTAGGGATATCATAGTAGATGAAATTTTCGATTTAATAGTTAAAGGAGGGGATATATAATTGGCAGATAAGGTTATAAATAGCGATAGCAAAGAAAATTATTTGTTAGTTTATCCTAATAAGGTTAAAGAAGATATTAATAGAGCTATAAATACCATGGGTTTTATAGACAAGGAAACTCCTGAAACCTATGATCTTGAAACAGTAAATAAAAAATTAGAAGAAACTAATAAAGAGATAGAAGAACTAGAAGAAGAAATTGAGCGATTTAAGAAAGAAAATCTAGACTTGATGGAAGAAATTCCCTACACCATTGATTATTATGAAAAAAGCTCAGCCCTCAAGGAAAAGATGGCCAAGGGAGACAAGTACTTTTACCTATCCGGCTGGGTTCCAGAATCTAGGGTAGATGATTTTGAAAAGCTCGAAGAAAAATATGACCATACCAAGGTAAATGTAGACGACAAGGTTGTTAATAAAAAGCCTCCTACCAAACTTAGGAACAATAAAATATTTAGGCCCTTTGAGTTTTTGGTAAATATGTACGGCTCACCAAATTATAACGAGATCGATCCTACTCCATTTTTTGCAATAACCTATATGCTCTTGTATGGAATGATGTTTGGAGACTTGGGCCAAGGGCTAGTTTTTGTTGGACTAAGCTTTTTCGTTGACAAAATCAACAAGGTATTTGGTCAATTACTTAGAAGGATAGGAATTTCTGCTTCGATTTTTGGTCTAATGTATGGATCATTTTTCGGTATAGAGACTCTTATACCTACCCTACTTATTAAGCCATTTGACAATATTATGACTGTCCTAGTTGCATCAGTTGCCTTTGGTTTAATTCTTATGATTATATCCTATATTTTGGGAATTTATAACAAGGTAGTCAAACAGGAAAATATTGAAGAGGGGATTTTTGGGAAGGAAGGTCTGGCAGGCCTTATGATGATGATCTCATTTATCCTTATTATCTTAAATATAGTAGGGGTAAATCCTCTGCCAATGGGGTTAGGACTAGGACTTTTGATATTATCAATTGTCATGATTATCTTTAAACAACCTATAGCAAGAAAGCTCACCAAAACTCAACCCCTTTATGATGCTCCAAAGGGAGACTACTATGTAGAATCATCCTTTTCTATTGTAGAAGCCTTACTTTCTGTATTTTCAAACCTAGTTTCTTTTACTAGGGTAGGGGCCTTTGCAATAAACCACGTGGGACTTTATATGGCCTTTGAGGTTATGGCAAATCTTGCCGGTGGTGGTCTAGTCAGTACTATTATTTTAATCTTGGGAAATATTCTTATAATAGGACTTGAAGGAATGATAGTATTTATCCAAGGCTTAAGACTAGAATTTTATGAAATGTTTAGCAAATATTATGAAGGAAATGGTCGTAAATTTAGACCAATCAAGGAAAATTAAGGAGTTTGTATGATTGTAAAAATAGCATTATTAGCACTAGCTGTTGTCATTATGACAATTTATTCAGGTTTATACTTATTAAAGAACAATGATGATCCATCCAAGGCAAAAATTAAAAAAGCCTTGAAGTTAAATTTATTCACCTTTGTACCAATTATGGTAATGGTGGTAGTTTTACTCTTCCCTACAGTAAGCTCTAGGGCAGCAGAAGTAGAAGCAGCTGCAGCAGCATCAAGTGATGGTCTCAAATATATAGGAGCTGCCCTTTCAACTGGTCTTGCTACAATAGGTACTGGTTATGCCGTAGGTACTGTAGGTTCAGCAGCCCTTGGAGCAATTAGTGAAGACCAATCTATACTTGGTAGAACAATAATCTTCGTAGGTCTTGCTGAAGGTATAGCTATCTTTGGTGTAATCATCTCTATACTTATTCTTTACGCATAAAATGAGGGCAAAGTTAATAAGCACAGATCCTAGTTTGAACTTGATGTTTAGGCTAGGAGCCATAGAGACAGAGCCAGTAGGCGATAGAGATTCTATACTTAAAGCCTTCAAGGACTCTATAGAGGATGAGGGAATAGCTCTCTTGATCCTCACGAAAAAAGTGTATGAGGCAATAGGAGATGATGTGGACTACGTAAGGAGTCAGTCTACTAAACCTCTTATTGTTGTAATTGATGGCTGATTGGAGGAGAAATGCTCGATATTGAAGCTAAATTATCATCCTTTAGAAAAATGGTTTGGGGTGAAGAAAAAGAACAAAGCGAGGAAGAATTATACAAGTCTACAGAAATTAATTCCAAGATTGTTAAAGATAAAAAGCTTGAACTAGATCAGAAGCTAAAGGAAAGAATCAGGGATAGGGAGGCCTTTGCAAAATCAAAGAAAAACGAGAGGCTTTCAAAAAAAGAAGCAGATGCCAAAAATAATATTTACGTCCATAGGCAATTTTTGGTAGAAGACTTGTACAAGAGGATTATGGAGAACTTAAGAGCTTATACAGCAAGTGATGCCTATAAAACAAATCTTAACTCTAATATAAAAAACTCTATCAAAAGTCTAAATTTAAATGAAGAAGACCTCATTATAGGGGTTGTGGGAAAAGACTTAGATGAGGTTGATTTTACTAACAAAGAAGCCATTCCTAACGAATATATAGGTGGCTATATCATTTCAAATAAAGATAGAGAATTTAGATATAATTTTACTTATTTAAATAAATTGAACGAGAAAAAATATGAAATTGGTAAGAGGTTGAACGAACTTCTTGAAAGTGAGAGTTTTAATGAATCCAAAAATTAAAACAATTAATGGACCTGTAGTAATAGCTGATAATGCTGATGCTCTAAGCATAAGGGAGATGGTAAGTGTAGGAGGGGCAAAACTTATTGGGGAAGTAATTTCTCTAGAGGGCGACCTTGCTACTATCCAAGTCTACGAAGATACTTCAGGTCTTAAGGTAAATGAGGAAATAATTCCAACAGGTAGGCCACTTTCTGTAAGACTTGGCCCTGGTATGATTGGAAATATGTTTGATGGTATCCAAAGACCACTAAAATCTATAATGGATAAAAATGGAGCCTTTATTCCAGCTGGAATTGGATTTGAAAATATAGATACAGAAAAGCTATGGGATGTTAAATTAAAGGTAAAAGTTGGAAATATAATCTCCCTAGGCGATATATATGCTACAATCGATGAGAGCCAAACTATAGAGCATAGGCTCCTATCAGATGTTAAGGGGACCATTGTAGAAGTAGCTAAGGATGGCAAATACAAGTTAGAAGATACCATAGTCAAGGTAAAAGATGATAAGGGCAATATAAAAGATCTCAAGCTCTACCAATACTGGCCAGTAAGGAAGGCCCGTCCAGTAAGGTCCAATATGCCTATCAAGAAACTCTTGCAAACTGGTCAAAGGGTCCTAGACATATTTTTCCCTATAGCCAAGGGCGGTACTGTGGCTATACCTGGAGGTTTTGGTACAGGAAAAACCATGCTCCAACACCAACTAGCCCAATATAGTGATGTAGATATCATTATCTATATAGGCTGTGGTGAGCGTGGTAATGAGATGACCCAAGTCCTTGAGGAGTTCCCTGACCTAATCGACCCTAATACAGGCAAGGGACTTATGGAGAGGACTATCCTTATAGCAAATACATCTAATATGCCTGTTGCTGCAAGGGAAGCTTCTATCTATACTGGAATTACCATAGCAGAATATTTTAGGGATATGGGCTATGATGTGGCCTTGATGGCAGATTCTTCATCAAGATGGGCAGAGGCCCTCAGAGAAATATCTGGTAGACTTGAAGAAATCCCTGCTGAAGAAGGCTATCCAGCTTATCTAGGATCAAGATTATCCCAATTCTATGAAAGGGCAGGCTACGTTACAAACCTAAATGGCAGCGAAGGATCAGTTACCCTAATAGGGGCAGTAAGTCCGTCAGGAGGTGACTTCTCAGAGCCAGTTACAGAAAACACTAGAAGGTGTGTCAATGTATTCTTGGGTCTTGATAGGAAACTTGCCTATTCTAGGCACTATCCAGCCATAAATTGGCTTACATCTTACTCTAAGTATATAGATCAAATTGGGGACTTTTACCAAGAAAGAATCGGCAAGAATATCGTAGGTCTTCGTAATGAACTTATGGATATTTTGCTTAAGGAAGATGAAGTTAGATCAATTATGATGCTAGTTGGAGAAGATGCCCTATCTGATAAGCAAAAAAATATCCTAGATGTAGCTACCCTAGTAAGGGTTGGCTTTCTCCAACAGAACGCCTACAATGACATAGACAAGTATGTCCCTCTAGAAAAGCAAGTAAAGATGCTAGAGAGCATCTATAATTATTACAAAAAATCAGAGTCAGCTTTGGATAGGGGACTAAGTTATGATAGGATTTATGACCCTAAGCTTATAAATGATCTAACCCAAATGAAATATAATATCAAAAATGATGAGTTAAATAACTTTATAGACTTAGATTCTAAAGTTAATAACCATTTTGAAAGATTTAATGAGGCGAATAGATGAGAAAAGAATACACAAAAATTAAAAAAATTGAATCATCTATGATAGAAATAGAAAAGGTAACAGATGTTGCCTACAAGGCTGTAGTAAGCCTTCACGCCCTAGGCAGGGACTTTGTAGGTCAAGTTATAAAGATCGATGAAGATACTGTAACTATAGAAGTTTTTGGTAATACAGAAGAATTTTCACTTAATGATATAGTGGTTTCTTTTGAGGAAAAACCCCTAGAAATTCCACTAAATGAAACTATCTTGGGTAGGACTTTCAATGGAATAGGGGAACCTATAGATAATGGTGGTCAAATCTATTCAGATAAGACCTATTCTATAGAAGGCCTTCCATTAAATCCTGTGGCACGTGAATACCCTAGGGACTTTATCCAAACAGGCATATCTTCAATAGACGTTCTTACAACCCTAATCCGTGGTCAAAAACTCCCTATATTTTCTGGATCAGGCCTTAGCCACAACCAAATAGCAACTCAAATAGTTAGACAAGCCAAGCTCAAAACCGACGATGATTTTTGCTTTGTCTTTGCTGCCATGGGAATCAAGAAGGATGAAGCCATGTTCTTTGAAGATTCTTTCAACAAGGCGGGGGTTAGGGACAAGGTAGTCATGTATGAGAATTTCGCAGACTCACCTATTATGGAAAGACTTATTGCACCCAAATGTGCATTGACAGCTGCAGAATACCTAGCCTTTGAAAAGGGCTACCATGTTCTTGTCCTTATAACAGATATGACTTCCTACAGCGAAGCCTTGCGTGAAGTGTCATCTATTAGGGGTGAGGTACCATCAAGGAAGGGCTACCCTGGCTACCTATATTCTGACCTTGCATCCATATATGAGAGGGCAGGGATGATAGAAGGGGTTGAGGGATCAGTTACCCTTATTCCAATCTTAACTATGCCAAATGATGATATAACCCACCCAGTAGCAGACCTTACAGGCTATATTACTGAGGGACAAATTGTAATCGATAGGCAACTATCTAACAAGGGAATATATCCACCTATCAATGTCCTCCCTTCCCTATCTAGACTTATGAAGGATGGTATAGGGGAAGGCTATACAAGGTCAGACCATGAGGACCTTATGAATCAACTCTACGAATCCTATTCCAAGGTTCAAGATGTAAGAAATATAGCACAGATAGTTGGAGAAGACGATTTGTCAGATACTGATAAAAAATACCTAGAATTTGGAAGTGCCTTTGAAAATAAATTCTTGTCCCAAGACCAAAATGAAAATAGAGAACTTGACGAATCTCTTGACCTAGGTTGGGATATCTTAAAAATTCTACCAAGAACTGAACTTCACAGGGTTTCTAAGGAAAACTGTGATAAATTTATAGGTGATTAGATGGAAACCAACAAACTATCAGCAACTAAAGCAAATTTATTGAAGGCCAAAGAAGAGCTAAAGCTCCTAAGTGGTGGCTATGAAATACTCGATAAAAAACGCAAGGCCCTCATGAAGGCCTACGATGATAAGGTCAAAGACCGTAACAGTCTCAATGAAGAAGTAAATAAGACCCTGTCTAATATAAAGGAAAACTTTAAGAGGGTCATGATTACCCTAGGAGAGGCAGACCTTGATTCGATTTCGAGGTCTGTGCCAATTGATAATTCATTGGAGATTACTAGCAGCAAGTTTATGCAAACAGAGATTAGTAAGATTGAATTTGAGGAAGTAGGCCTAAACCTTTCATATTCCTTCTATGAAACAAATGCAGCCTTTGACCTAGCCATCCTAAGCTTTAACACCTTGAGGTCAAAAATTTTTAAATTAGCGGAGCTTGATACTACAATCACTTCCCTAAACAACGAAATATCAAAGACTAGCAAAAAAGTTAATTCTTTGGAGAAGGTTCAAATTCCAAAGTACAAGGAAATAATAAAAACCATATCTCAAAGCCTTGAAGAAAAGGAGAGGGAAGACTTTTCAAAGACAAAAATTGTCAAGGAAAATAAAATTAAAAAGCAAAAAAATTAAGGTCCGAGCTAATCGGACCCCTTTTAAATTCTAGATTTATGCTGAAATATCTTCTTTTTCAGCTTTCTTCATATATTGGTAAATCTTGATGGCTATGGCCATTTCTATTCTCTTTCTAAAGATCTTGCAAGAAAATTCGTAGGTATTGTTTATATCCCCTGTAGCGTTGTAGGAATTGGCTGCACAACCTCCTGAGCAGTACATATTGGCCCAGCAAGACCTACATTCTTCCTTAGAATAGCAATTACATTGTTTAAATTGATCCACTAGGTCAGATCTTTTTATCCCTTCATTTAAGTTACCTATGAGAAAATCTTCATTGCCTACGAATTGGTGGCAAGGATAAAGGTCACCTGTAGGTGTTACTGCCATATATTCTGTACCAGATCCACAGCCTGATATTCTCTTGTGGACACAAGGACCATTTTCTAAATCTAGCATATAGTGGTAGAAGATAAATTCATCATCATTATCAATTTTTTCCATCATCATATCTGCCAATTTTTCGTATTGGTCATAGATTGTATCTAGGTGTTCATCCCTTAGGGCGTAAGGCTCGTCAGGATTACCTACAACTGGCTCTAGAGAAGTTCTATTGAAACCTAGGTCTAGGTAGGTTTTGATGTCTTCTGTAAAATCTAGGTTGTTGGCTGTGAAGGTTCCCCTCATATAGTATTCCTTATCGCCACGTTTTTTAACAAAATTTTGAAACTTTGGCACTACTGTATCATAAGATCCCTTACCAGCTATAGTTTTTCTAAAGGCATCATGTTTTTCCTTCCTACCATCTAAGGATAGGACTACATTTTTCATATTTTCATTGAGGTAGTCGATCACCTCATCATCTAAGAGCATCCCGTTTGTAGTGAGGGTAAAGTTAAAGTGCTTGTTATATTCTTCTTCCTTGGATCTCGCGTAGTCTACGGTGTCTTTTACTAGGTCAAAGTTTAGTAGGGGTTCCCCACCAAAAAAGTCAATATCTAAATTGTAGTGGCTACCAGAGTTTTCTATAAGGAAGTCTATGGCAGACCTTGCCACATCCTTTTTCATAATGGCATCAGGGCCATGGTACTTGCCACCCTTGGCGAAGCAGTATTCACAAGAAAGGTTGCAGGTGTGGGCAACATTTAGGCAGAGGGCCTTGATTTGGGTAGGTCTATTTACTATATCTATAGCAAGGTCCTTGTAGATATCCTCTGAAAATAAGAGGCCTTCGTCTTCTAGGTCCTTAATTTCTTGGTAGACTGCTTCAAATTCATCATCAGTAAGGTTATATCTTTCTGTAATAATTTCTCTTATATGGTCTTTATCATTATCTTCATATAATCCGATAGTATCATAGGTTACATCGTCAACAGCGTGGACTGAACCGCTATATATATCTAAAACAATATTAAATCCATGGGATTTGTATTGGTGAATCATAATATCTCCTTTGTTTAAATTGAAAGTAGTGAAAAAAATTTAACAACAATATACACAATAAAAAACTTATCTAAGGGAAATCCCTAGATAAGTCAAAATCAATTATTTATTTTTTTTGCTAACACATTCTTGATTAGCTACACCACAACTTGTTTTGCAAGCTGATTGGCAAGATGTTTGACATTCGCCACATCCACCGTTTTTCTTGCTCTTGTGGAGATTTCTTGTGTTTAAAGTTACAATTCTTTTCATATGTACTCTCCTTTTCTTTTCTTAATAATATCAGTTTTTATTAACTTTGTCAATTATTGTATAAATAAATTCTTCATCAATATTCAAATCAAAATCATTTGACTTAAAGTAGGAGATAGTGGAAAGGACATCTCTATCAATAACTTCTCCAGGCACAAGTAGGGGAATTCCTGGTGGATAGGCATAGACGTATTGGCTAGAAATTTTTCCTAGAGCTGCACCTAGTGGTGTCTTTTCCTTATTTGATGATATAGCCTCATAAATTTTCATTTTTTTCTTAGGTGTATTTATTGTGACTTGCCTAGGAGATTCTTTCTTATTTATCTCCTTATCAATTTCTACCAAGGCCTGGCTTAGTCTATCAAATCCTATATCCCTATCAAAGATTGTCCCAATAAGCAAGGTATATTCTGGATAAGCCATCTCGATTTCAATTTTTTTATCTCGAAGGAGCTCACCTAGGTGCTTACCTGATATAGTTGTATCTTTTGTAGAAATTAAAATCTTGGACTTATCTTTTTTGTTATCATCTATAATTTTTAAATTTTTAAGGTCAAGGTCGTAAATTTTATTTAGCTTAATGTCTAATTTCCCATATAGGTCATAGAATTTTCCAAAATTTTCTATCATTTCATCTATGCTTTGTAAAATTAAATAAGAAGGAGATGATGTTTGAAAAATCGCTAGATTTCTCTTTATTTCACCAAATAGCCCCCTATCATTTATGAGTAGACCTGCGCTAGGTGTGAGGGCTGATAGGTTCTTGTGAAAGGATGTTACTGCCACATCAAAGCTATTTGTGTAGAGCTTATTTAATAGCAAGTGGCTACCATGGGCAAGGTCTACCAGGAGTTTGGTCTTATATTTTTGGCATGTTCCGTAGATTCTATCTAAGTCTAGATTATAGCCCTCATAGGATGGGGAAGTTACAACTAGGGTAGCATAATCTTTTTTAGCGAGCATTTCTTCTAGTCTTTCATAATCTATATCCTTCACTGCATTTACTTCATCTAGACTTACTTCAAGATAGTCAGGGTCAAGGTCATTTAATTCTATGGCATTGTAGACTGATTTGTGGGAGGATCTTTGCACTAGGATATTTTTATTATCCTTGGTCATGGCACGAATTGATGCAAGGATTCCACTAGTAGATCCATTTGTCGTAATAAGGGCTTCGTTTACTCTATAAATTTCTGCAAGTTTATTTTGCATTGCTACAAATAAATCCTTGGGGTCATTTAAGTTATCAAAGCCTTCAATCTCTGTCAGATCTCTTCCATAGCCCAGTCTTTGATCAAGTAATTCTGATCTTTTGTTACCAGGCATATGGAAGGGATAGTAATCTTCTTTTAAATATTGATCTAATTTTTCTTTTAACATAGCTACCTCTCCTATACTTTACCCTAATCTTTTCTTAGGATATAATAGGGGTAGGAGACAAGTATGAGTAAAAATTTTAAAAGATTTTTAAAGATAATATTAATATTTTTGATGTTATTAGTTTTATTTTCTGGTATCCTCCTAATAATTAACTTTTTTAGGACTTCATCAGATGAAGGAAATCCTACAAACAATGAAGAATATTTATTTTTGCTAGGAGGGGTCGATTCTACTGGAGAGAAGGAAGGGACTAGGACAGATACATTAATGCTAGTTAAGATTGATGAAGGAGATAATTCTATAGACCTTATTTCTATTCCTAGAGATAGCCTTGTTTATATAAATGGGTCAATGGATAAGATAAACGCAGCTCATTCATATGGGGGAATAGATCTCACTATGGAGACCATAAGAGAGTTTTTAGGGATAGATCTATCCAAGTACCTGGTAATTTCCTTTGATGGAGTAATAAAGGCCATAGATGCCATAGGTGGCATAGATATAGATGTAAGTGAGGATGTAGCCTATGCTATGGACATAGAGCCTGGCATCCACCATTTTAATGGAGAAGAGGCCCTAGACTATGTGAGGTTTAGGAAGGGCTATAATAATGCTGACCTTGGTAGGATTGATACCCAGCAAGACTTTATGGGTCAATTAATAAAAGAAACCACCAAGATTAAAAATCTGCCTAAACTTCCCCTAGCCTACTTAGCAGCAAGGTCTCATATAGAAACAAATATTCCCTTTACCAAGCTCGTAAGCCTAGGTATGAGCTTAAAGAAAGTCAACAAGGAAGATATAAATAAAGTCAAACTTTATGGAGAAGTTGTAGACATAGATGGAACAAGTTATTACGATATTTACGATGAGTCTATTGAAGAGATTAGGAGGGACTACCTCTATAATTTTTCCTATTAGAAATAAATAGCTAACATTCTAAAGGGCAATTTATGTAAATTATCGTATAATGTCAATAGTGTTCTTATTGGAGGATAAAATGGATTTAAAATCAAAAATTAGAGTAATTGAGGGCTACCCAGAAGAAGGTATATCATTTAAGGATATAACTACCCTACTTAAAGATAGGGAAGCTTTTAGACAAGCCATTGATGAATTGACTAAGTCTATTGAAAGCTATGACTTTGATTATATAGTAGGAATAGAATCAAGAGGATTTATCTTTGGGGCAGTCCTTGCAGATAGATTAAATAAAGGATTTATTCCTATAAGAAAGCCAGGTAAACTACCAGGCAAGACCAAAAAAGTTTCCTATGATCTCGAATATGGGTCATCTGAGCTAGAAATGCATGAAGATTCTATCAAAGAAGGAGATAAGGTCATTATAATAGATGACTTGATTGCAACAGGAGGCAGTGCCAAGGCTGCAGCTGAACTTGTTGAATCTTTGGGTGGTCAAGTCTTGGCCTTCGAGTTTTTAATAGAGCTAACAAGTCTTGAGGGAAAAGCAGTCCTAGAAGACTACAATGTAATTTCTATAGTTAAATACCACCACTAAAGAATGGCCTCCTAGGGAGGCTTTTTTGATGGGAAGGTAGTTTAAGATTTGGAAACTTTACTTATCCACAAGCTGACTTGCAAAATCTTAAGGGCTTAGTATAATAATTTTAAGGTCAGAGATGGTCAAACATGATGGAGGTAATTATGAAGTTTAGAGATTATTATGAAGTATTGGGAGTTGAAAAAAGTGCAAGTCCCGATGAAATTAAAAGCGCATATAGGAAATTAGCCAAGAAATATCATCCAGACCTTCATCCAAATGATAAGGAAGCAGAAAAGAAATTTACAGAGATAAATGAAGCCTACGAAGTTCTATCAGATAAGGATAAGAGAGATAAGTACGATAGGTTTGGTCAAAATGCAAATTTCCAAGGAGGTCAAAACTTCGATCCTCGAGATTTCGGCTTTGATTTTGGAAACTTTGGAGGCAACACTTACACATATACAAACACAAATTCTAGCGGTTTTTCTGACTTTTTTGATACACTTTTTGGAGGTTTTTCTAATTCTTCCAGGAGGAGTGGTGGATCAGGCAAGTTTTCTTCTTTTGGAAATGGATTTTCCAAGAAAAACAAGCAAGTACTCAACAAGTCCATAACGATATCCCTAGAGGAAGCCCTAAAGGGAACTACCAGGAAAGTCAGTATAAAGGCTGGTGGTAATTTAATAGATATAGATGTTAATATTCCCAAGGGAATCAAAAACAACAACAAAATAAAGATAGATGCTAGTAAATATGGCATAGATGCCGACTTAGTAGTCAAGGTAAAAATAAAAGATGAAGAGGGCCTTAGACTTGATGGAATTGACATAATCAAGGAAGTCAAGATGAAGCCATGGGAAGCATATTTTGGTGCCAAGAAAAAAATCTCAAATCTCGGTAAGTCCTTTATGGTAAATATCCCAAAGAAGGTAAATACAGGTAGTAAAATTAGACTAAAAAATAGGGGATATGAGGACAGGAAGGGCAACAGGGGAGATTTGATCCTAGAAATTATAATAGAAAATCCAAGCTACTTAAGTGAAGAAGCTGAGAAACTCTACAAAAACTTACAAGCAATGGAGGCTTAATATGGATATTAAAAAATTTACACAAAAATCTCAAGAAGCAATCAATGACAGTCAAGCCCTAGCTATCAAAAATTCTAATCCTGAAGTAAATGAGATTCATCTAGCCTATGCCCTAGTGAACTCTTCAGATTCTACAGTTAGCCAAATCATAAAGTCCATGGATGTGGACTATGAAGGTTATAGGAATAGGATTTTAAGTAGGGTAGAAGGGATGCCTAGTCAAGATGGCAATGTCAATATTTACCCATCGCAGCTATATCAAAGAATCCTCTTGAAGGCTGAAGATGAGGCGAAGGCTATGGGGGATAGCTATGTTTCAACAGAGCATATATTCTTGTCCTTACTAAAGGAAAAGACTGACCTCGATTCACTAAATAAGGACTATAATCTTACTTACAAGGCCTTTAAAAATTCTATTTCAAACGTCAGGAAAGGTCAAAAAGTCACCAACGATAACCCTGAAGAAACTACCAATCCCCTAGAAAAATTTGGTAGAAACCTAACCCAAGAGGCCAAGGAGGGAAAGATCGACCCAGTTATAGGCAGGGATAGCGAGATTAGAAATGCCCTTAGGATCTTATCTCGTCGTAAGAAAAATAACCCAGTCCTTATAGGTCAACCCGGTGTTGGTAAGACTGCTATAGTGGAAGGCCTTGCCCAAAGGATTGTAAATAATGATGTGCCAGAGCCTATCCAAGGTAAGACTATCTTTTCCCTAGATATGGGAGCCTTGATAGCAGGGGCCAAGTATAGGGGTCAGTTCGAAGAAAGACTAAAGGCAGTATTGGAAGAAATTCAAAAGTCTGATGGTCAAATTATAATGTTCATTGATGAGATCCACAATATAGTTGGTGCTGGTAAAAGTGAAGGTGCCATGGATGCATCAAATATTATGAAGCCAATGCTTGCCCGTGGTGAAATCAAGGTAATAGGAGCTACAACCCTCAATGAATATAGGCAATATATAGAAAAAGATGGGGCCTTAGAGAGAAGGTTCCAAAAGGTAATAGTTGACCAACCATCTGTTGAAGATACTATAAGCATCCTTAGAGGTATCAAGGATAAGTATGAAATCTACCATGGTATTAGAATCTCTGATAATGCAGTAATAGCTGCAGCAGAGCTATCAGATAGGTATATAACCGATAGGTTCTTGCCAGATAAGGCAATAGATTTGATGGATGAAGCCTGTGCCACTGTTAGAACCGAGATAGATACCATGCCTACCTATATAGATGAGCAAAAGAGAAAGCTCCTCCAACTACAAATCGAAATAACAGCCCTCAAAAAAGAAGAGGACGAGTATTCTGTGAAGAGAAGGGAAGACTTGGAAAAAGAATTGGCAGACCTTTCCGAAAAATATGACCAAGAATTTATGAAGTGGCAAGAGCAAAAATCTGCCATAGATGATGTCAAAAATATAAAAGAAGAAATTGACATGGTTAAAAACAAAATAGACGAGGCAGAAAGAAATTATGACTTTGAGAAACTTTCTGAGCTAAAATACGGCAAACTTCCTCAGTTAGAGCAAAAATTGGAAGTCGCCAACGAGGCTTCTAATGGCAAGGAAGATAGGTCAATAAAAGAAGTTGTTACAGAAGAGGATGTGGCAGATGTAGTAAGCAACTGGACCAAGATACCAGTAAGTAAACTAGTCGAAAGTGAAAGGACTAAGATTCTCCACCTACCAGAGAAACTTCACGAGAGGGTAATAGGTCAAGAAGAAGCCATAGAATCTGTAACAGATGCCATAATTAGGGCAAGAAGTGGCCTCAAAAACCAAAATAGACCAATAGGATCCTTTATCTTCCTTGGACCAACTGGAGTGGGTAAGACTGAGCTTGCCAAGGCCCTAACTGAAGCTATGTTTGACGATGAGAGGAATATGATCCGTATAGACATGAGTGAGTATATGGAAAAATATAGCGTATCAAGGTTAATAGGGGCTGCTCCTGGCTATGTTGGCTATGAAGAAGGTGGCCAACTAACTGAAGCAGTTAGACGTAAGCCATACTCAGTAATCCTCTTTGATGAGATCGAGAAGGCCCATCCAGACGTCTTTAACATTTTGCTACAAGTCTTAGATGATGGAAGGCTAACAGATAGTCAAGGTAGGACTGCTGACTTCAAAAACACTATTATCATTATGACATCCAATATTGGGTCCCAATACCTAATAGATGGACTAAATAACGATGGAAGTATAAATAAGGAAGTCAGAGAAAGGGTAGATGCTCTTCTAAGATCTTCCTTTAAGCCAGAATTCCTAAATAGGATTGACGATATTGTAATGTTTACTCCACTAACAAGTGAAGAAGTCTACAGGATAATAGACCTACAAATAGAAGATATAGGTAAGAGACTTGAGGATAAGAATATCACTCTTGAAATATCAAGTCCTGCCAAGGAATATATCCTAGCCAAGGCCTATGACGTAGAATACGGAGCAAGACCTGTAAAGAGATTCTTGCAAAGAGAAGTTGAAACAAGACTTGGTAAATTAATCCTAGAAGGTAAATTAGCTGAAAAAGATACAGCGACCCTAGTCCTAGATGCTAATAAGGAATTAACTTTTGATATAAATTAAGATAGACTCCCTGGGGATAAGCCTTGGGGAGCTTTATTTTTACAAATCCTCCTAGTATTTCTATACCACAATATATTGTGTTCTATTTACATAATATGACTACATATGGTATAGTATAGGTAGAAAATATTTAAAGGAGTAGATTATGGTAGAAGTTATAAAGAAGGATGGGAGAAGAATCCCCTTTAATAAAAACAATACAATAAATTCAATAAAAAACTCTATGAATGATCCATCAGGATTTTTTGTCTCAAATCAGGCAGAAGAAATAACTGATCATATTGGAGATATAATTAAAGATAAAGACCAAGTATCGACAAAAGAAATTGCTGAAATGGTAATTGATGGGCTTAAGGAAAGAAATAATTTAGCGACAGCAGAAGTTTATGGGTCCTATAAGTCAATCCTTTCTTACAAGAAGAAGGTAAATACGTCTGATGATGATATCCTAGGACTTTTAAACCAAACCAATATCGAAGTCATGGATGAAAATTCTAACAAAAATGCCTTAATAGCATCAACTCAAAGGGACCTTATAGCAGGGGAAGCTGCAAAAGACATAGCCAAGAGAAAACTCATTCCCCAAGACCTAGTAGAGGCCCACGAATCAGGAGCCATACATATCCATGACCTAGACTACCTAATCCAGCCAATATTTAACTGTTGCCTGGTAAATATGAAGGATATGCTAGATAATGGAACTGTTGTCAATGGAAAACTTATCGAAAGCCCTAAGTCTTTCCAAGTAGCCTGTAATGTTATGACTCAAATCATAGCACAGATAGCTAGTAACCAATATGGTGGCCAGTCTATAAATATTTCTTGCCTAAGTCCCTACCTTAAAAAATCCTACGAAAAAAACCTAGACCTAGCTAGAAAGACCCTGGGAGACGAGGACTTAGCAAAAGATATGGCAGAGGCCCTTACAAAAAAGGACCTAGAGTCAGGTATACAAACTATCCAATATCAAATAAATACCCTCATGACCAGCAACGGTCAATCACCCTTTGTTACCCTCTTCATGCACACAGACGAAAAGGATGAGAACCTCGACCAAACTGTGAAGATTATAGAAGAAATACTAAATCAAAGGATAGAGGGAATCAAAAACGAACAGGGAGTCTATGTTACTCCAGCCTTTCCTAAGTTAATCTATGTCCTAGATGAAAACAATATAAACAAGGACTCAAAATATTTTTACTTAACAGAGCTTGCAGCCAAATGCACAGCTAAGAGGATGTATCCAGACTATATTAGTGCCAAGATTATGAGGGAAAATTACGAGGGAAATGTATTTTCTCCTATGGGCTGTAGGGCCTTCTTGCCTCCTTACAAGGATGAAAAGGGAGACTACAAGTTCGATGGTAGGTTCAATATGGGCGTTTGTACCATAAACCTCCCTCAAATAGGAATCCTCGCTAGGGGAGACTATGATAAGTTCTTTGAAATCCTAGACAAAAGGCTAGAATTAGTTAAGAGAGTTGGCCTTCTTAGGTATAACCACTTATCCAAGGTAACAGCAGACTCATCTCCTATCCACTTTAGGCATGGAGCCATAGCAAGACTTAATAGTGGGGAATCTATAAAGCCCCTCCTTGAAAATGGTTATGCGACTGTAACAATTGGCTATATCGGTATCTATGAAGCAAGCATCCTAGTTACTGGCAAGTCCCATACTAGCAAGATTGGTCACGACTTTGCTATGAAAATAATGGATGTACTCAATAAGAAAAAAGAAGAATGGTCCAAGGAATATGGGATAGCCTATGCAGTGTATGGCACACCTGCAGAGAATTTAACTCACAGGTTTGCATCAATTGATAAGAAAAGATTTGGCTCAATTGAAAATGTCACTGACAAGGGATTTTATACCAATTCCTTCCATGTGGATGTTAGGGAAGAGATATCGGTCTTTGATAAGTTTGACTTAGAGGCTGACTTCCAAAACCTATCTACTGGTGGATGCATATCCTATGCAGAAATACCTAATATGACTAACAATATCGAAGCCCTATTGACCATGATAAGGTATATCTACGACCATATCCAATATGCTGAGTTTAATACCAAAAGCGATTATTGTGGAGAGTGTGGCTATGATGGAGAAATCCTCCTAGATGATGATAATAACTGGTATTGCCCAAACTGTGGCAACAGAGATAGGAATACCCTTACAGTAGTCAGAAGAACCTGCGGCTATCTTGGAGAAAATTTCTGGAATGAGGGTAAGACCAAGGAAATAAAGGCCAGGGTTCTTCATATATGAACTATGGACAAATAAGAAAATACGATGTAGCAAACGGGCCAGGGATTAGGACGAGCTTTTTTCTAACTGGCTGCGACCGTAATTGCAAGAATTGCTTCAATAGGGACTATATGGACTTTAATTATGGAAAGGTCTGGGATGAGCTTGCCAGTTCAAAAATTATAGACTACCTAGCCCTTGACGAAGTAGAGGGCCTTACTGTCCTTGGTGGAGAGCCCTTTGAAAATATTCTAGGACTAAGTGAAGTAATTAAAAAGATAAGAAAATATAGCCAAAAGTCTATATGGGTCTATACTGGCTTTACCTACGAAGTCCTCGCCAATATCCCCCTAGCTAGGAGGCTCTTAGAGCAAATAGACGTCCTAGTCGATGGAGAATTTATTGAAGAGAAGAAGGATTTAAAACTCAAATTTAGGGGTTCATCCAACCAAAGAATAATAGATGTAAGAAAAAGTTTAGCTTCTGATGAAATAATATGGTTAGATGGGTATAAATAATCATATAAAAGTAAGGAGGCATTATGACTGAAAAAAGAAAAAATAAATTTTCTGCTGTACTTATAGTTATTATTGTAGCAGTAGTGGCTATCATTGCCATAACAGTTCCAACTTATAACAACCTTGCTACAAGTAGGGAAGAAGTCAACAAGTCCTATGCACAAGTAGAAAATGTTGTTCAAAGAAGGGCTGACCTAATACCAAACCTTGTAAATACCGTAAAGGGCTATACAGACCACGAAAGTGAAACCCTAGAAGCTGTAACCAATGCAAGGGCAGGGGTTAGTGAAGCTGATTCTCCAGAAGAGCTTGCAGAAGCGAATGAAGCTGTTAGTAGAGCTATAGGAGATATAAATGTAGTGGTAGAGAGGTATCCAGAACTTAAGGCAGACACCCAATTTGTTGCCTTGATGGATGAGATATCAGGATCAGAAAACAGGATATCTGTAGAGAGGAAAAACTATAACGAAGCTGTCCAAGCCTATAACTCAAAACTTGTAAGATTTCCAACAAACCTTATAGGAAATATAACAGGCTTTGATGAAGCTGAATACTTTAAGGCTGACGAAAGTGCAAAAGAAGCGCCAGTTGTAGATTTTAATAACTAGGTGATTACATGACAAAAAATAGGGCAATCAAATTAAGCCTTCTTAGCCTATTGCTAATAATTTTCTTGCCAAGCCTCGCTCTTGCAAGAGATTTAAAGGAAGAGGTTAGAGAATACTACTATGATGAGCTTGATATATTAGATGATGAAACCAAAGCTCATATCATCAAAGTAAATAAAGAAATCGAGACCAAGACAGGCTCTCAAGTCCTAGTAATGAGTCTAGATAACCCTGATGGATTAGAAGCCCTAGATTATGGAACTACAATCTTTAATGACCTTAATATAGGGGATAAAGATAAAGACAACGGAGCCTTGATCTTATTCTTGGAAGATAAGAATGCTGATAAGAGGCAGGTAGCTATAGTAACTGGCTACGGTCTAGAAGGTAGGCTAAACGATAGTAAGGTCGGTAGGATAATCGATAATTTTATGATGGATTCCTTCAAAGATGGAGACTATTCACTAGGCCTTAAGGAAGGATTCAATGCAGTAATAGCTGAGATTGCCACAGAATATGGAGTAGAACTCAATGGAGATTATAGCTACTACCAAGATAATATGGAAGATAATACCTTTGCTACGATAATAGGAGCAGTATTTATAATCTTTACCTTCTTTTTTATGCTTAGTCTATTTTCTAGTCGAAATCGTGGCAGGAGGATCTACCGTAGGGGTGGATATTATCCTGGAACTTATTGGACCCTTTTTAATAACCTTGATGATGACGATGACTACGATGATGATTCATTCTCCTCATGGTCGGGCTGGTCATCTGGTGGAAGCTTCTCTGGTGGAGGAGGTAGCTCCGGTGGAGGAGGCGCTAGCAGGTCCTTCTAATAAAAAAGCTCTTGTAAGAATTAACTTACAAGGGCTTAATTTTTTATTCTTCGACTAACTTATTATCAAATAAGAAGCCTTGCCTTTTGGCAGTTTCAAACATCTTTGGTCTATTAAAGATGGCACTTCCTTGTTTTTTAGGTATTTGGGAAGTGAAGCTTTCACTTTTTTTGCCATTATTTCTTAGATCATAATAATTTTCCATCTCATTATCATATGCTTTTAAAGAATCAACATAACTATCGAACTTTTCATAAGAATTTTCAAAAACTTTAAGATCCTTAGGGAGTCTAGGTTTTAATTGGGGATCTTGGTTAGGGTAGCCAAAACCTAGGCCAACTGCAGGGAAGGTATACTTTGGTAAGTTAAGTAGTTCTATTACCCTTGCATCATCGTTGTGGATATTGCCATAGTAATTAGTCCCAAGGCCCAAGGCTTCTGCTGTTACTACGACGTTTTGAGCAGCTATCATTGAGTCTGAGAAACCTTGCATAAAGGAATCAAAGTCTAACATCAAATCATTTTCGAGGCCCTTCTCCTTAGCTACATTATAATTTCTATAAAGGTCAACTACAAAGATCCATATCTCAGGTGCCCTAGCCACATAAGGCTGATTGCCTATTTTTGAAAGCTCATCCTTTATCTTTTGGTCAGTTATTCTAATAATTGAAGATAATTGTAAGCCATTACTACTTGCAGTATGGATGGCAACCTCCATCAACTTATTTATGATATCATCTTCTACCTTTTCATCCTTAAATTCCCTAATGGTTCTGTGACTTAAAGCCAAATCAACTATATTTTCCATAGAAGCTCCTTTCTTTTACTAGACATATACCCAAGAAGCTAGAAAATCAACGTAAAATTAACCTTTAGTTAAAATATAAAAATAAAAATTCTTCAAGATATTTGTATAATCAAAGTACATTCCCTAAAAATGGTCTATACCTGGCTCTTGTGTTATAATTTATTTAGGTGATATATATGCTAGTAAAAACTTCTGTCAGAAATTTAATAGAATATGTTATGAGGTCTGGTGACATAGATACAAGTTTTAGAGATAATCAAAGGATGTTAAAGGGCATTAGGGCCCACCAAAAAATCCAGGCTTCCTATGGGAAAAATTATACCAAGGAATATTCCCTAAAAAATACGACAAGTTTGGGTGGAGTGGACTTTGAGGTAGAGGGAAGGGCCGATGGCATCATTAAGGAAGGCAAGGCCTATACTATCGATGAGATAAAGTCAACTACAAGACCACTCGAGGATATTGATGGAGAAAATAAACTCCACTGGGCCCAAGCCAAGTGCTATGCCTATTTCTTTTCCTCTGATAAAAATCTCGAAAATATTTCTATTACCCTTACCTATGTTTCTACAGAAGATTATACAAGTAAGATTTTTAAAAAAGATTTTAATTTTGATGACCTAGAAAAATTTTACTTAGGCCTTTTAAGTGAGTACTTAAACTTTTCAAAAATAATCTCAACCAACACAGATAGAAGAAATAAGTCCTCTAAAGACCTTGCCTTTCCCTATGAGTCCTATAGGAAGGGGCAAAGGAAGATGGCAGTTGGTGTATATAGGTCTATCTTGGATGAGAAAAATATCTTTATTGATGCTCCTACTGGGATTGGAAAGACCGTATCTTCTACCTTTCCTGCTATAAAGTCCTTGGGGGAGGACCTGACAGATAAGATATTCTATCTTACTTCAAAGATTACAACCGGCAATGAAGCCTTAAAGGCCCTAATCCTTATGGAGGATAAGGGGCTATATATCAAGGCCCTGCAAATTATATCAAAAGAGAGAATATGTCTTAATGATGAGGTAAAATGCAATCCTCAGGACTGCCCCTTTGCCAAGGGACACTTTGATAGGGTAAATGATGCCCTAAAGGATATCCTATCCAAGGAAAGAATTATGGATTTTGACACTATAAGGTCATATTCTGAAAAATATAGGGTCTGTCCCTTTGAATTTGAACTAGATATAGCGACATACTCAGACTTTATAATCTGTGACTATAACTATGTCTTTGATCCAAGTGTTTATCTCAAGAGATTTTTTGATGAGCTAATAGGCCGTTTCGTCTTTCTAATAGATGAAGCCCATAATCTTTTGGATAGGTCTAGAGAAATGTATTCTTTTTCCTTTACTGATGAGCAGTTTATTGAAATCAAAGAATATTTTGACCAGAAAAAGGATAAGCTTATAATAAGAAAATTAAACAAGGTCATAGAATTTTTTGACCAAACTTACATAAAATATGGGTCAAAAGAGGTATACTATACGAGTGAACATATAGATGAAGTAGATGAAAAGCTTATAGGCCTGCAAAAGTCTATGGAAAAGTTTTTGATTGATAAAAAAGACCACCCTAAGTATGAGGAGATTTTAAACTTATACTTCGATATAAACAAGTACCTCAGGATATCAGATAGCTTTATGGAAGGCTTCTACAATGTTATTAGCTATGATAAGGCAAGTGGGACAAAGACCTTTGAAATAAAATGCGTAGACCCTTCAAAGATTTTGAAGGAAAAGTATAAGTATAGCAGAAGCACAGTATTCTTCTCTGCAACCCTATCGCCTATGAAGTTTTTTATGGATATGCTAGGGGCAGGGGATAGCCTAAAACTAAGACTCGATTCGCCATTTGATAGGGAAAACTTACTCATCTTGCAGAAGTCAATCAGCACCAGGTATAGGGATAGGCAGGAGAATATAGGAGAAATTTGCGATACGATCAACAAGTTTGTTTCATCCAAGCCTGGTAATTACTTTATATTTTTCCCTTCGTTTACATATCTAAAGGAAGTAGCTGAAATATACAAATATTATTATGATGATAAAATTCTAATCCAAGATTCTTCTATGAGCCAAAAGGACAGGGCCAAGTTTTTAAGGAATTTTACATGCAAGTCATCAAGGGTAGGCTTTGTAGTCTTGGGCGGGATCTTCTCCGAAGGAGTAGACCTCATAGGTGATAGGCTTATAGGTTCTATGATAATATCTGTAGGTATGCCAGGAGTAAGCTTTGATAGAGACTTGATAATGAAGCACTTTAGTTCTAAGGGGCTTTCTGGCTTTGACTATTCCTACACCTTTCCAGGATTAAACAAAGTTTTCCAGGCGGCTGGTAGGGTTATAAGAAGTGAGGAAGATAGGGGTATAGTTTATCTAGTTGATGATAGGTATAGGTGGGATAAGTATAGACATCTGTATCCTAGCTATTGGAAAAATATAAAATATTTAGACAAAAAAGATGAAGATCTTTCCTACATAAATAAGTTTTGGAGTAATAATGAGAAAAAAAGAGATTAAAGAAATAAAGATAGAAAATATGAAATACCCAAATATTTCCCAGGGCTATGATGAAAATGGCAGGCTCTATGAATTTAAGGGAGGCATACTCGGACAAAAAGTTAGGGTAAAGAGTCAAAAAAAGAATAAGATCAGGGTCAAGGCCAAGTACCTAGACCTTCTTGACCATTCCTACCTCGAAAATAATACTAGCCATTGCCCGAATGCTGATATTTGTGGAGGATGTGCTTACCAAAAACTAGCCTACGAAACAGAGCTAATGGTCAAATCTAAGATGGTAAAGGACCTAATAAGAGAAAATGACATAGATATTGAAGGTGATATAAGAATTAACCAAGCCCCTAAAAATACCGGCTATAGGAACAAGATGGAATACACCTTCGGAGATAGGGTTAAGGGAGGAGAACTAATCCTAGGTCTTCATAGGCAAAATAGGTTCTATGAAATAGTAAATCCTATAGATTGTAACATAATCGATGAAGACTTTAATACAATTAGGTCTGAAGTTCAAAAATACTTTAGAGAGAGAAAGACTTCATTCTACCACAAAAACACCCACGAGGGCCTACTAAGGCACTTAATAATAAGAAAGGCCCATTATACTGGTGAAATTATGGTAGTCCTAGTCACAAGCAGTGATGAAAGCTTTGATGAGATTAGACAAAAACTCTTTGTAAACTTCCTCTTGGATATAAAGACCAAGGGACAAATTGTATCAGTCTTCCATGTTATAAATGATTCAGTTGCTGATGCTGTGGTTGTTGAAGATATCAAGCTCTTATATGGCAAAGAATATATAACAGAGCTTATGCTAGACCTCAAATTTAACATATCTCCCTTCTCCTTCTTCCAACCAAATGTCTACACAGCCCAAAAACTCTACCAAAAGGCCTTTGACCTAGCTGGTGTAGATGAGTCCATGGATGTCCTTGACCTATATTCAGGAACAGGAACCATAACCCAAGTTATGGCAAGTAAGGCCAAATCAGCGACAGGCATAGAAATAGTAAAAGAAGCAGTGGATAAGGCTTGGGAAAATGCAAAATTAAATGGGATCGACAACATCAACTTCTTGTGTGGGGATGTCTTAGAAGAAATAGAAAAAGTAGGAGATCAATTCGACCTAGTAGTCCTAGACCCGCCAAGGGCAGGAATAAACCCAAAGGCCCTAGAGAAAATCCTAAAAATCCAAGCAAACAAATTTGTCTACATCTCCTGCAACCCAAAAACCCAAATGGAAAACCTAAAAGACTTCATAAAAGCAGGCTTTGAAATAAAAGACTTCGAAATCTTCGACCAATTCCCAAGATCAAGACACGTGGAAGCTATAGCGTTGATACAAAAGATATAAATTTAGAAATTCTGCATTTCAAGCAGTTTTATAAGCATTTTGTCTTCGATAAAGATGAAGAAGGATACGTCAAAAATACTCAAAAAAACTACATGGACGTAAGAGTAGTTTTAAGACTGGTATGAGGAAACACAAAAAAAATAATTAACTCATTTTGGAGACTGTGTAAAATTTTGTGTATAGAAAGCTCCTGATTAGGGTAAGTAAAAACTAATCAGGAGGAATTTTTATGCCAAGAAAAAGACCAGAGACGAAAAGAAGTAAAATAGCAAAAATGTTAATTGAAGAATATCAGCCTCAAAGTGCACAAGATATTCAAGAAGCACTAAAAGCTCTTTTAGGCGATACAATGGAAGAGCTATTAAAAGCAGAATTGGATGAGCATTTAGACTATGAATATGGAGAAAAACCACTATCCTTAAATACAAGAAACGGCACAAGTAAAAAAACAGTTAGATCATCTTATGGAAACATAGATTTAAACATACCAAGAGATAGAGAAGGCACCTTCGAGCCACAAGCATTAAGAAAGTATACCCTACAGGGCACAAGCTGAAAAAGACATATCAAACATAGAAAATCAGATAATATCTATGTACGGGAAAGCAATAC
>JALEUV010000046.1 GCA_022780515.1 Anaerococcus sp.
AAATGAAAATATACAAGCCCCTATCAAAAAGGGAGATGTCCTTGGAAAAGTTTATGTTACCTATGATGACGAAAGCTATGAGGTCAATTTGGTTGCCCAAAATGATGTGGCTCAGGCCTCTACCTTCGGGAAAATATTTAGGACTATAGGAAATTCTGTAAATTTTATGATTGACCTATTGATTGCTAGATAATTTGTCGTATAATAATAAGGAATGCTTAAGTGCATTCTTTATTTTTTAAGTATCGGTAGCTCAGCTGGATAGAGCACCGCCCTCCTAAGGCGGGTGTCGGAGGTTCGAATCCTCTCCGGTACACCAAAGATGGTTGTTGCTTAGGCAGCAGCCAATTTTTATATGGAGATTTTATGGGAGAAGAAAAATTTTCAGAAGAAGATATATTTTTTATGGAAGAAGCCTTAAATGAAGCAAGGCTCGCAAGATTTATAGAGGAAGTGCCGGTAGGAGCTGTCATAGTTTATGAGGGAAGGATTATAGGCAGGGGCCACAATTTTACCTACAAGGGTAAGTCTGCCCTCTACCATGCAGAAATCATGGCCATAGATGAGGCAACTAAGTACATGGATGATTTTAGGCTAGAAGGCTGCACTATGTATGTGACCATGGAGCCATGTGTCATGTGTGCAGGAGCCATCATAAACTCTAGGATTGATAGGCTTGTCATAGGACTTCGTGACCACAAAAGAGGAGCCTGTGGGTCAAATGTCGATGTTATAAGTGATAGAAAGGGCCTCCATTGGATCGACCCAGAGTTTTCCCTCTTGGAAGAAGAATCCCTTTATGAACTCCAAACTTTTTTTAAAATGCTAAGGAAGAGAAGTAAGCTTAAGAAAAAGGAAATGAAGGAAAGGCTAAATAAAAAACCTTGATGATTAATATATTTAAGGCATATACTTACTATAAAGACCAGTAGCTATGGAACTTGTGATGAGTCCAAGTGCTGGATTTTTTATTTAAAGATTTGCTTTTTAATAATTTATAAGGTCCTTCCTAGATTTTTAGCTTTATTAATTGGGGGTATTTCTTTAAAAAATAGTATTTGAAGTATAATAATAAATAGAACAAGTATTAATAAAAGGAGAGTATTATGAAAATTTCTTTAATAGACCCATTAGAAGTTGATCAAAGCATTATAGATGAAAATAAGAAAAAAATCGAAGACCTAGGTCATGAATTTGAGTATTTTGACCAAAGTGCCTCAAGCGATGAAGAAAAAATTGAAAGACTTAAGGATAGCGATGTTGCTATTATAACCAACAAACCACTATCAGCAGAAGTTATCAATAATACAAATCTTGAGCTAATCGATGTTGCCTTTACTGGTGTTGACCATGTAGACCTAGATGCAGCTAAAGAAAAGGGTATCAAGGTACTTAATGCTAGTGGCTACAGTGATGATAGTGTAGCAGAACTAGTAATTGGTCTAACTATTGGAGTTTTGAGAAAGTTTAACAAAAATAGAGAAAATATTTTTGATAACAAGACTAATCCTTTACTTGGAGAACTAATTAAGGGCAAGACCTTTGGTGTTATAGGAACAGGCCATATCGGTGAAAAATTAATCGACTTGCTACAAGTCTTTGGATGTGATATAATTGCAAATTCTAGAAGTGAGAAGGAAGAAATTAAGGCTAAGGGTGTTAAGTATGTAGACCTTCAAACCCTCCTTAAGGAAAGTGATATAGTATCCCTCCATATACCAAACAACAAGGAAACCAAACACTTCCTAGGCAAGGAAGAGCTTGACCTAATGAAAGAGGGAGCTGTTTTAATTAACTGCGCTAGGGGTGCAGTAGTAGATAATGACTACCTAGCTAAACTTCTTAATGAAGATAAACTAAGAGCTGGTATAGATGTTTTCGATATGGAACCACCACTTCCAGAAGACTACCCACTTAGAAATGCTAAGAATGTAATCCTAACCAACCACGTTGCCTTCTACACAAAAGAAGCTATGGAAATTAGAGCAGGAATTGTCTTTGACAACCTATACAAATATCTAGATGGAGAGATTGTTAACGAGATAAAACTATGAGTGATGTAAAAATCGTGGCCATAGCGGGAGGTTCTGCTAGCGGCAAATCTTCTATAGTCAGAGAAATTAGTGAATGGTTTAAGGACGATTTGGTAGTAATTGGCCATGATAATTACTATAAGGCCCATGACGATATAGATTTTGACCAAAGGAAGAAATTAAATTACGACTATCCTGGTGCCTTTGACAATGATCTTTTCTACAAGGACCTAGTGAAGCTCTTAGATGGCAGGGAGATTGATATGCCTACCTATGACTACAACCTCCACACTAGGGCCAAGGAAACAATCAGGGTTAGTCCTAAGAAGATCATCTTGATAGAGGGAATTTTGGTCCTTTATGATGAGAGAATAAGGTCTATCACTGATACAAAGGTCTTTGTTGATGCTGATAGTGATGTGAGACTACAAAGAAGGATCTTGAGGGATACCAAGGAGCGAGGCAGGTCATTAGAATCTGTCCTTGCCCAATATATCTCCCAAGTTAAACCCATGCATGAAACCTATATAGAGCCTAGTAAAAAATATGCCGACATAATAATCCCTAGAGGAGCCAGAAACCTCAAGGGCATCCAAATCTTAAAGAGGCATATAGCTCATTTAATTGAGGGATAAGATGAAAGTAAGCATAAGCGAAGTAGACCACAAGTTAATAGAAGATTATATAAGGGGAGAAGCTTCCAGGGGCTTTGAAATCTTTGGACCTATCAAAAACGATGATGGAACATATACCTTTAGACTCTATGCCCCAGAGGCTGACGAGGTCTACCTTAAGGGAGACTTTTCTTCCTGGCAAGGGCTAAAAATGACGAAAAACCCTAAGTATGGCTATTTTTACCTAAGAGTTCCTGCCAGGGATGGAGACTACTACAAATTTGTCATAGGGAAGGATTCTAACTTTGTAGAAAAGGCTGACCCCTATGGAAGGTCCATGAATGCCGAGGGGGACTTTGCAAGTCAAATAGTAGAAGAAGACTATGACTTCCATGATAATAAGTACCTTGCGACCAGGAGTAAAAATTTCGATAGACCTATGAACATCTACGAGATCCATATTGGCTCATGGCTTAGACTATCTGATAGGGTAAACTTCTTGGATATAGTCGATAAGCTAATAGCCTATGTAAAGAAGATGTGCTATACCCATGTTGAGCTTATGCCAGTCACAGAGCATCCCTTTTATCCATCTTGGGGCTACCAGTCAAGTGGTTTCTTTGCTACATCTAGTAGGTATGGAAGTGTAATAGACTTAAAGAAATTTGTGGACCTCCTCCACCAAAATGGCATAGGGGTAATCCTCGATATGGTTACTGTTCATTTTGCTTCAGATGCCTTTGGACTAGACCATTTTGATGGGACTAGTATGTATGAGTCCAAGTACCAGGACCTAAAATACAGTGAATGGGGTTCAAATAATTTTGACTATTCTAAGGGCCACGTAAGGTCCTTTATGAAGTCAGTATTTACTTACTGGATAGAAAACTTCCACTTTGATGGAATAAGGGTAGATGCAGTGTCCTATATGATTTACTATAGTGGCAACAAAAATCGTGGACCTCATAAGGATAATATTGCCTTTTTGAAAGACCTAAGCAAGACAATTAATACTCACTATCCTAATGTTATGCTTATAGCTGAAGATAGTTCTGATTATCCTAATGTTACAAGACCTGTTGATGATGGTGGACTAGGTTTTGACTACAAGTGGGATTTGGGTTGGATGAATGATACCTTGAGGTACTTTAAGGTTGATTCCTTTAATAGGATTGATTATCAAAAGTACATCAATTTTTCTATGTTCTACTTTTATAATGAAAATTTCATCTTGCCGCTAAGTCATGATGAAGTTGTCCACTTGAAGGGGTCTATGATTAAGAAGATGAGTGGGTCCTATGAGGATAGTTTTAAGGAATTAAAGCTCTTATACACCTACCAAATGACCCATCCTGGCAAGAAATTAAACTTTATGGGCAATGACATAGCGACCTTTGATGAGTGGAATGAGAATGCTTCCATAAATTGGGACATATTAAAGTTTCCTATCCATGATGATATGAATAGGTATGTCAGGGACTTGAATTATCTCTATAAGGATAACAAGGCCTTCTATGAAAATGACTATGACGAAGAAGGTTTTGAGTGGAAGGTAGTAGATGATAATGTAAACTCTGTCTTTGCCTATGAGAGAAGGGCAGGAGATGAGAGATATCTGGTTATCCTAAATATGACCAATACCTACAAGGGAGCCTACCACATCCCTTATGATGAAAATATAATATTTAAAGAAGTTTTAAATAATTTAGATAAAAGATACGGGGGCAGTAGGGATGCTGACCGTAAGAAAATAATCAAGAAAGGAGAAGACTTGGTAGTAGAGCTTTGGGAATATGAGGCTCTGATACTAAAGATAGATACTTATGAAGGATAAAAAGCCTATTAACCTATCATGGCTTGTTGAAAAATGGACCTTGGTAGATGAAGATTCTTATCTTAAAAATATGTGGCTTAACACTGAATCCTTAGATTTTGTAAGAATCAATAAGGAAATTCAAAGTGTAGAAGAAATAGAAGCAAATTATATTGATATAGATTCAGATGTAGAAAATTATGTACTTATGCCTACTGAAGATGAACTTTGCGAGCAGGACTTAAGATCTGCCTTTTTGTCAAAGCTTAGCAGGCAAACAAGGGATAATTTTGTAGACAACTATGAAGGAATTTCACCCAGAGAAGAGTTTATGGATAAGGTCTATGAACTAGGTCTTGACAAAGAGTGGAATGAATTCCAAAAACAAGCAATAGCGGGACTTTTGTTAAACTGGGCCATGGATGAAGAAATTCCTATAAATAAGGACATGGAGATTATTAACATTAACAAATTATGAGGGTAAAGAAGATAGTATATGCCTTAGCCCTGGCTAGCCTTATAACAGGCTGTGCCAATGAGTCAGTAGACCCAAAGGAAGTTAAGGATATAGAGGAAGTTGAAGACGTAAGAGAAGGTAAAACTTCTGATTCAAGAAGTGTAAAAAAATTAGATAAGACCTTCTATGAATATTTTGATACAGTAACAATCTTCCTTACCTACAGTGACGATAAGGAAGAGTTTGATAGGCTAAGCAAGGTACTAGAAAAAGAGCTTGCCAAGTATCATAAACTTTACAATTCTTATGATGACTTTGAGGGGGTAAATAATTTTAAGACCATAAATGATAAGGCAGGAGTTGAACCTGTAAAGGTCGAGCCTGAAATTATTGAACTTATCGACTATTCAAAGGAAATGTACGAATTAACCGGTGGGAAAATAAATATTGCCCTAGGAAGTGTCCTAGAAATTTGGCACAATTATAGGGATATGGCGACTAAAGATCCTGATAATGCAGCCATTCCATCTGATAAGGAACTAGAAGAAGCAGCCAAGCATAAGGATATAGATGCAATAGAAGTTGACCACGAAAATTCTACAGTATTCATAAAGGACCCTGAGGTTAGGATAGATATAGGAGCTATAGGCAAGGGCTTTGCTACAGAAAAGATAGCCAAAGTTTTGGAAAATGAGGGCCTAGCAAGCGGACTATTATCAGTCGGTGGGGACGATGTAATTATAGGTAAAAATCCTAATAATGAAGAAGGTAAGTGGAAGATTGCCATCCAAAATCCCTTCCTAGACCAAAAGGATAAGCCTTATGCTGTAGTGGTTGATGTAAACGAAAGTAACCTCGTAACAAGTGGCGACTACCAAAGGTTCTTTACAGTAGATGGCAAAAACTACCACCATATCATAGATCCTGAAACCAATTATCCATCAGATAAATGGAAGTCAGTATCGGTAACTTGCGATAGTATAGCCCTTGCAGATACCCTATCAACATACCTATTCCTTATTGACCAAGAAGAGGGCCAAAAGATCTTGGATGAGAATAATGCCCTGGGTTATTGGATAGATACTGAAGGTAATGAGTACAAATCAGAAGGCTGGGATGAGATTGAAGATAAGGACTTCGATCTAGATTAGAAACTGAGGGATATGACCCTCTATTTTTGTTATAAGTATGTGAGGAGAAAGATATGACATATGATTTTGAGACTGTATTGGATAGGAGAGACCTAGGATCAGCCAAGTGGAAGGAGATGGAAGGAAAAAATCCAAATATAGAAAAGGGCATAGTCCCACTTTCTGTAGCTGATATGGAATTTAAACATCCGGCCAAGCTACTTGATGGGATAAAGGAATTTTTGGATAGGGACTTCTTGGGCTATGGCCTCCCTAATAGGGACTACTATGAGGCTGTAATTTCTTTTATGGAAGAAGAGCATAATTTCCCTATAGAAAAAGACTGGATTGTAAATACTCCAGGAGTTGTGCCGGCTATCTTTAACGCCATCAAGACCCTTACAAATATAGGAGATGGGGTTATTATTATGCCTCCAGTCTACCATCCATTCTCTTTTGCTATAGAAAGGCAAAATCGTAAGCTTGTGAGCTGTCCACTAATAAATAAGGAGGGTCACTACGAAATAGACTTCGACCTTTTTGAAAAACTAGCAAGGGACCCAGCAAACAAGGTTCTTCTCTTCTGCTCTCCTCACAATCCTGTAGGTAGGGTGTGGACTAGGAAAGAGCTTGCAAGGCTTGGTGAACTAATTAAGGTTAATGACCTCTTTCTTCTATCTGATGAGATTCACTTTGATTTGGTAATGCCAGGATTTAGCCACACAGTCTTCCAAACTATAGACGAAGAGCTTGCAGATAGGACTATAACCATGACTGCCCCTACCAAGACTTTCAACCTAGCAGGTATATCAGTATCAAATATAATAATTAAAAATAAGGAAATTCGAGATAAGTTTACCAAGGGCCTAGACGATATATCCCTCAAAGCCACCTCATCCCTTGCCTATAAGGCCTGTGAAATAGCCTACAATGAATGTAGGGACTGGCTAAGGGAATGTATCGAGGTGATTGATGAGAACCAAAGATATATCCATAACTTCTTCAAAGAAAGACACCCAAGGATAAAGGCAAATCTCATAGAAGGAACCTACCTAGCTTGGATAGACTTTAGGGCCTTGGAAATGGATTATACAGAATTGGAAGATTTTATGACAAAGGATGCCAAGATATTCCTAGACGAGGGCTATATCTTTGGGAAAGAAGGGGAAGGCTTTGAGAGAATAAACCTCGCAGCACCCAGGTCAGTCATAATAGATGCCATGGATAGACTTGATAGGGCCTTAGATAATTTAGAAAAATAAGGGAGAAATAAGTGAAAAAAGCTTTTGATAATGATAAATACATAAAGTTACAATCAGAGAAAATCCTTGAACGAATTAGCCACTTTGACAAGCTATACCTAGAATTTGGGGGCAAGATGTTTGATGATAGTCATGCTAGTAGGGTCTTACCTGGATTTTTGCCTGACTCAAAACTTAGGATGCTAAAAAACATCAAGGATAAGACAGAAATAATCATAACCGTAAACGCCAACGATATCGAAAATGGCAAGATGAGGATGGACAATGAAACATCCTACGATATGGAAAGCTTGAGACTAAAATCTGAGCTAGAAAAATTTGGATTTTATGTAGCTGGGATAATAATTACCCAATTTGACCAACAACCCAAGGCCATCAAGTTCCAAAAATACTTAGATAACCTAAAAATTAAATCTTGTAAGACCTATGATATAAAGGGCTACCCAAACAACATCGACCACATCATATCTGATAAGGGATTTGGTCAAAACGAAAGATTTGAAACAAGTAGGCCCCTTGTAGTAGTTACAGGACCAGGACCAGGCTCAGGCAAAATGGCAACCTGCCTATCCCAAATGTACCTTGACCATGAAGTAGGAATCAATGCAGGCTATGCCAAGTTTGAGACCTTCCCAATATGGAACCTCCCCCTAAAACACCCGGTAAACATGGCCTACGAAGCAGCAACAGCCGACCTTGATGATGTAAACATGATAGACCCTTACCACCTAGAAGCCTATGGGGAACTCTCAGTAAACTACAATAGGGATGTAGAAGCCTTCCCAATCCTCAAAAAAATGCTAGAAAAAATCATGGGTACCTGCCCATACAAGTCTCCTACAGATATGGGAGTAAACATGGTAGGCTTCTGCATAGAAGATGAAGACCTAGCCAAAAAAGCCAGCAAGGAAGAAATAATCAGAAGGTACTACAACACCCTAATAGATGTCAGATATGCCAAAGAAAGCTACTCATCAGTAGAAAAAATCAAAATGCTAATGAGCCAGCTAGAAATTAGCCCTGATGATAGGAAAGTTGCTCTAAGGGCAAGGGAGAAATCAAGAGCCACTAGAAACGAAGCCTTTGCTATAGAACTTGAAGATGAAAAAATAATAACAGGCAAGCACAGCGACCTCCTATCAGCACCAGCTGCTTGCATCCTAAACGTCCTCAAAAAACTTGGTAACCTTGACGATGAAATCCTCCTCATATCACCCCACATAATAGAACCAGTATCCAAACTAAAAACCGAGTCCCTAGGAGAAGACGAAACCTCCCTATCAATAAACGAAATGCTAATAGCCCTATCCATATCAGCTACAACCAACCCAATAAGCCACATGGCCATAGAGCAAATTAACAAACTAGAAGGCCTAGACGCCCACTCAACAGTAATCCTAGACGATTCCCAAAAGTCTATGCTAAGAAAACTAGGCCTAAACTTCACCCAAGACCCAGTAAGCTTTGGCGAAGACTATGAGTAAAAATTAAAAAACTTAGAAGACCCAGGTAAAAAAGAGATTTTTGCCTGGGTCTTAATATTATGTAAGTAACCTCACATATTTATTCTATCTGCTCCTCAATGATCCGTTTGAGCTAGACCTCCACGAGCCGGTTGGGCTAGACCTCCACGAGCCGGTCGGGCTAGGCCTCCATGAGCCGGTCGGGCTAGGCCTCATAAGGCCAAGTTTTTGTTGTAGTTGTAGTGGATTATTTTTGCAATTATATTTGCAATTATTTGAATTTTATGATATCATTAAGTTAAACAATAAGAAAACGCTTTATTGTTTATACGTATTTTTCCTTGTCAACACCATATATCTT
>JALEUV010000052.1 GCA_022780515.1 Anaerococcus sp.
AATAGTTGTAGAAAATAAGGAAATAGAAAAAGAAATAAAAGATAAGTTTTCTTATGATAACTTAAAGAAGGTAACAATAGTCCCAGGCTATGGAATGGCTTTATCCCAAGCTCAAGCCAAGGTGAAGGAATTAATGGAAGCCTTGGAGAAAAAGGGAGCAGAGGTAGACTTCGCCATCCATCCAGTAGCAGGAAGAATGCCGGGCCATATGAATGTATTGCTGGCAGAGGTTGACATAGACTATACAAAATTCAAAGAATTAGAAGAAGCAAACAAAAATTTTGAAAATACAGACCTAGTAATAGTAATAGGAGCAAATGACGTAGTAAATCCAGCAGCCAATACAGCTGAAGGAACTCCAATATACGGAATGCCAGTACTCAATGTAAGCGAGGCTTCCAAGGTATTTGTCCTAAACTTTGATACCAAACCAGGTTATGCAGGGGTAGACAATCCTCTTTATGAAGATTCTAAGGCAAGGTTGATATTAGGAGATGCAAAAGAGTCAATTGCCAAATTAATTGAAGAAATCAACGGATAAATTTTAAGGGGGTGGCTCTTTGGGCTACCTCTTTTAGTATAAGTTTAAAAATTAACAAAAATTTATTAAAAGCTTTTAAGTGTAGAGATTTTTCCAGGTTAATCTTTACTTAATAGTATAATAATTTTATTTAAGAAGGAAAGGTTTGATTATGGCTAAGCTTATAAAGTTAAATGAAGAGCTGAGCGATTTTTTGTGGGGAATCCCGATGATCGTAGTTTTGTTGTTTGGTGGGATATACTTATTATATAAGTCAGATTTTTGGGTTTTTAGAAACTTTATCTATATTTTTAAAAACACCTTTGGAAGATTGGTTAAGGATTCATCTAGCGATGAAAATTCTATATCCCCATTTCAAGCTGTATCTACAGCTCTTGCAGGAACTATAGGGGCGGGTAATATTGTAGGAGTAGCTACGGCAATAAGTTTTGGTGGTCCAGGAGCTATATTTTGGATGTGGGTTGCAGCCCTTGTATGTATGACGACTAAGATGGTTGAAGTTACCATGGCCCTTGCCACAAGAGAACGTGATGAGACGGGTAATTATATAGGCGGTCCTATGTACTATATATCCAAGGGGGCAGGATCTAAGTTTCTGGCAAAGCTTTTCTCATTCTTTGCCTTTATAGCGATAATTGGAACAGGAGCCTTGGTTCAAGCAAATTCAATGTCTGAATCTATTAATAATATCACAGGCCTATCCCTTCCTCTAATAGGAGTCTTGATAGTAATCTTTATGCTCTTGGTAGTTGTTGGAGGAATTAAGAGAATAGGATCTTTTGCAGAAAAAGTCGTGCCTTTTATGTCAATATTTTATGTCTTGGGTTGCCTGGTGATTTTATTTGCCAATGCCAACCTCATTATTCCAGCCTTTAAGAGAATAGTAGTGGGAGCCTTCACTACTTCTTCAGCTGTGGGAGGATTTGCAGGAACGACTATGCTTATGTCCTTGAGATGGGGACTTGCTAGGGGGATTTTCTCCAATGAAGCAGGACTTGGAACTGCCCCTATGGCCCACGCTACAAGCCACACGGACCACCCAGTTAGACAAGGGATGTGGGGAGCTATAGAAGTTTTTGTATCTTCAATGATAATATGTACCATGACAGCCCTTGTTATAATTACAAGTGGTCTCTGGGTTGACCCTAACTTAAATGGAGCATCACTTACAGCCAATGCATTCTCAAAGACTATTCCACTTGGCAAATACCTAGTATCCTTTGCACTAATCCTCTTTGCCTTTACAACAGCAGTATCTTGGTGCTATTATGGCCAAAGATGTGTAAAATATCTCACTGGCTCAACTAAGCTAGAATCCCTATTTAAATACCTTTATATAGGATGCTGCTTTGTTGGCTCAATTGGTGGGCTAAAATTTGCTTGGAATGTAGCAGATACAGCCAATGCCTTTATGGTAATACCAAACATAATAGCCCTCATTATGATGGCTAATACCTTTAAGAAACTCCTCAAGGATTTTGATAAGTACAAGGACAATGAGAAGAAGGGAGAATATAATTGGACTTTCGAAAACAAGTGGAAGGAATATTTTAATAATTAAGACAAAGACTCTAAAGGCGAGACTGCTTTTAGAGCTTTTTGTATCCATAATAATGTGAAGCTTTAATATAGATAAGTTTAAATGAAAAATTAGAGTTAGGACAGCTAACTATAGCGAAATATATTTATTATAATTGGGCGTATAGCCAGTTTTCTTTGCCGATTTTTTATGCTAGTTGATTTTGAGATTCGCTCCATAAGATATCATCTTCTTAGTCTGCATAATATTCTTTTAGTAGGTCATAGGTAGTGTGATCACTTATGGCTGCACTTTAGGGTCTTTAACTCTTGCTAGGACTTTTTTAGAAATTTCGTAGTCAGCCTTAATAAATTCGATTGGATCATTATATAAGGCAACTCATTCACGAGCTTCAAGAATAACGTCTCCACCCAAATCATAAATTCTTTGGAAGTCTCTTTCTTCTGCGGCATGGTCTATATATTTTTAGGTAAGATTAATAAACTCTTTATCTTCAAAAATTTTACATCGGAACATGTTCATTTCTGCTTGGTTAGATAGACCTGTTACTATTGTTTGTAAGGCGTGAATTAATTGCTCTTTATTCATATAGTCCTACTTTTAATCTTCGTGTTTTATAGGTATATTCTATGATAAAATCTTTCCGAACTTGTTTAAAAATTTATCAGTAATATAGATAATTTTTTCTATTTCCAAGGATGCCTATATTTTTGTTAACAATTTCCCTTTTAACTAGTAAAATATAAGGTAAGAGTGGTTTATGATTTGATCAGATAGACTTAAAGGAGACTGTATGAAAGAAACTATTATGTTAATTGATGGTTCTAGCTTGATTTTTAGGGCCTTTTTTGCCTTGCCTAAGCTTACCAACAATGACGGTGTTATGACTAATGGAGTTTATGGCTTCTTGACTATGTTTAAGAGTGCCTATGATAAATACAAGCCTGATTATATTTTGGTGGCCTTTGATAGGGCATCCAAGACCTTTAGGCACAAGGAGTTTGAAGACTATAAGGGAACTAGGGATAAGATGCCTAGTGAGCTCTCCTACCAATTTGGGATTTTGAAGGATATCCTTGATTCTTTGAATGTAAAATATACTGACCTTGATGGCTTTGAGGCTGATGATATAGTAGGGACTTATGCCACTATGGCGAAGGAAGAGGGACTTACTTCTATCCTTATAACAGGGGATAGGGATTATTTGCAATTGGTAGATGATGATATCCTCGTATCCCTTACCAAGAAGGGAGTCAGTGAGACCAAGGAATATAGTGTGGCTACCATCAAGGAAGAATATGGCTTGACTCCTAAGCAACTTATTGATGTCAAGGGTCTTGAGGGGGATAAGTCCGACAACATCCCTGGTGTAGATGGGATAGGTCCCAAGAAGGCCATTAATTTTATCAAGGAGTACGGGTCTCTTGAGGGCCTCTATGAGCATATAGATGAAGTATCAGGAAAGAAGACCAAGCAAAACCTAATTGACTCAGAGGCTATTGCCTACATGAGTAAGAAGATTGGTACTATTGTAAGAAATGCTCCAGTTGAATATGAACTAGAAGAGCTTAAGGTCAAGACTCCTGACTATGAGTCCTTGAGGGAGAAGTTTTCTAAGTATAACTTCAATAAGTTCTTGGAAGAGATCGGTGCTAGTGGATCAAGTAAGGAAGAAAGGGACTTTGCCTATGAGATTTTGGATGATAGGAAGGCCCTAGTAGAAAAAATCAAAAAGGCAGGAGAATTTACCTTCAAGTCAGTTTTTGATGGAGAAAGGTATCTAGGAAGTGAAATTTATAAAATAGCCATCAAGGTCAAAGATGGGGACACCTACCTGGCTAACTTTGATGGGGATTTTGTGGCAGATTTCAAGGAAGTTTTTGAGGATGATAAGATTATAAGGACTTCCTTTGATATTAAGGAAGATATAGTCCTCCTTGCTAAGGCTGGGATTGACTTGAGTCTAGACTTTGATGACCTAATGCTTATGCAATACCTCCTAGATCCTTCCAGGTCTTCTTATGATATCAAGCTCCTTAGTGAGTCCTACCTTGACTATAATGTATCTAGCAGGGAAGAACTCCTAGGTAAGGGGAAGAAGGCGAAGAAGTTTGAGGACTTGGATGATGATGCCCTGGGAGCCTTTATGGCAGCCAATCTCACTGCCCTAGAAGATGCCAAGGATAAGCTAGTAGATGAACTTGACAAGGCTAATATGTACGAGCTATATAAGGAAATTGAGATTAAACTTTGCAAGGTCCTAGCTCATATGGAATTATCTGGTTTTGTTTGTGATGCTGATGTCCTAGAAGAGCTAAAGGAAGATATAGATGCTAGGATAGAAGATCTAAAGAAAGAAATTTATGAGCTAGGAGGATCTGAATTTAATATCAATTCTACCAAGCAACTAGGGGAAGTATTGTTTAAGGACTTGGACTTACCAGTTATCAAAAAAACGAAGACTGGCTTTTCGACAGATGCGAAAGTTCTAGAAAAACTAAGGGATAAGCACCCAATAATTCCTAAAATCGAAGCCTATAGGGAACTATTTAAGCTAAGGTCTACCTATATAGAAGGTCTCGAAAATTCAATAGCAGATGATGGCAAGATTCACTCAACCTTTAGGCAAAATATAACTTCAACTGGTAGACTCTCATCCCAAGATCCGAACCTCCAAAACCTGCCTATAAAAACGGACGAGGGCAGGCTAATTAGGAAGGCCTTTAAGGCAGGGGATGGGAAAATCCTTATAGATGCTGACTATTCCCAAATCGAGCTAAGGATATTGGCATCCCTATCCAAGGATAAGCACATGATGGAAGCCTTCATAAAGGGAGAAGACATCCACGCCCAAACAGCATCCAAGGTCTTCCACACTCCACTTGATAAGGTAACAAAAAGGCAAAGGTCAGAGGCCAAGGCTGTAAACTTTGGGATAATCTATGGGATTAGCGATTATGGTTTATCTCAAAACCTCAATATTCCAAGGAAGGAAGCCAAGGAATATATCGACTCCTACATGGCATCCTTCCCTTCAGTAAAAGAATATATGGACGGGGTAGTGGAGAAGGCCAAGGAAGATGGCTTTGTTGAAACTATCTTTAAGAGGAGAAGGTATGTACCAGAAATCTCATCAAAGAACTTCAATGTGAGAAGCTTTGGCCAAAGGGTAGCCCTCAATACCCCTATCCAAGGCTCAGCTGCCGATATTATAAAGATTGCTATGATCGAAACAGACAAGAACCTAAGGGAAGCAGGGATAGATGCAAGGCTCATCCTCCAAATCCACGATGAAATTATCCTTGAAGCAAGCCTTGAAGATAAGGATAAGGCCATGGAGATTTTGAAGGACTCTATGGAAAATGCAGTAGAATTGGAAGTTCCTTTGATAGTTGATATAGACACAGGGGATAGCATGTATGAGTCCAAATAAAATAGTCATAACAGGGATAATAGCATCAGGTAAGTCTGCCCTAGCAGACCTTATTAGAAAAAAGGGTCATGTGGTAATCTCTGCTGATGAGGTCAATCGAGAGCTCCTTGAAAAGGGTGGAGCAAACTATCTTGCTATAAAAGCTAGTGGGGCCTTTGATGAGGCCTTTGATGGGGAGAGCTTGAATAAGAAAAGGCTTGGGGAAATAATTTTTGCAAATAAAGAAAAGAGGCTCCTACTAAATGAGCTAACCCATCCCAATATCCTAGCTGAGATAGATATACAGGTGGAGAAGTCTAAGGCTGAGAGTGTCTTTATAGAGATGCCCCTCTACTTTGAAGTGAGGGATGACTTTGATGCTGATAGGGTAATCCTGGTTGTAGCAGATAGGGAAGTTCAGATCAAAAGGCTTATGGAGAGGGATAAGATTGACTACGACTATGCCCTTAGCAAGATTCAAAGCCAAAAAGATTTAGACTTTATGAAGGAAAATTCTGATATAATTATTGACAATAGCCATGGTTTTGATAAGCTAGAAGAAGAAGTTGATAAATTATTAAGTAGAGGTGACTTTTGATGAAGGTTATAAAATTTATTGGAAAGGCCCTAGGCTTTATTGCCCTTGGCCTTGTAATCTTATTTGCGATAAGCTTTGGTGTCATAGCCTACAATGCATCAAGAACTCAAATTGACTACCAAGAGGAGATATATAAGTATAGCGATAAGTATAATATAGATCCCATCCTAACAGCATCTATCATCAAAGTAGAATCTGACTTTGACAATGAGGCTCAAAGTAAGCAAGGGGCCAACGGACTTATGCAGCTAATGGAAGATACAGCTAGACATAGTGCAGAGCTTGTGGGTATCGACTATTACCCAGAAAAGCTAAACGATGTAGACTATAACTTGGATTTGGGTGTTGGTTATTTTAACTATCTCTATAACTACTATAACGATGTAGACCTAGCCCTAGCTGCCTACAATGGTGGTGTTGGCAATGTGGATGAATGGATTGAAGATGGAATAATCGATCCTGATAATATGAACCACTTAGATATCCCTTTTGAGGAAACTCGTCATTATGTAAGCAGGGTCAATAGTAACTACCAAGTTATGAAAAAATTCTATAGTAAGGCCTTGCCTACTGATGAAGAACTTAGTGATCTTAGGAGGCTAGCTATAAGAAATTTTAAGGTCTTTGTAGGTGATATATTAAATAATATTATGTAAACGTTGAAGAAAAAGCAGATTTCATTTATAATTAGTATGTGAGATTAAAAAAACAAAGGAGAAATATATGGCACTTAATACCGTGACATTTAAAAGAGGTGTCCATATGGCTGAGTACAAGGAGCTCACTGAAAATAGTGAGCTTAAGGTTGCGAGCATACCAAAACTCGTAACTATTCCCCTAACTCAACATATAGGTGCGCCTAGTAAATGTCTTGTAGCAAAGAAAGATGAAGTTAGTGTAGGAGAGCTTATTGGAGAAGCTGTCGGCAATTTCTCTAGCAATATTCACTCTTCAGTAGCAGGAGTAGTAAAAGACATTATCGATATCCAAACTGCATCTGGTAAGGATGCTAAGGCAGTCGTAATTGATACAGAAGGTTATGACCAAAATAAGGAATACATAGAAAAAGGCAATGTCGAGCTAACAAGGGAAGAAATTGTCGAAAAAATCAAGCTTGCAGGCATAGTAGGAATGGGAGGAGCAGCCTTCCCAGCCCATATCAAATATACACCTGCCAAACCTGTAGACACAGTAATAGTAAATGGTGCAGAATGTGAGCCTTTCATAACCTGTGATGACTATTTACTAAAAAACAAATCAGGAGAAATCCTCAAGGGACTTCTTCAAGTAATGAAGGCAGTAGATGCTGAAAAGGGAATCGTTGCTATAGAAGATAACAAGCAAAAGGCAATCGAGACCATGAAAGAAGCAGTAAGTAGTCTAGGTAATTCCAATATAGAAGTAGTAGCCCTTGAAACCAAGTATCCTCAAGGAGATGAAAAGAGAATCATAGATGCCATCCTAAATAGGCAAGTACCAAGTGGTGGTCTTCCAATGGATGTTGGAGTTATAGTATCAAACACTTCAACAGTATATGCAGTCTATGAAGCCCTCTACAAGGACAAACCACTCTATGAGAGGATAGTAACAGTTACAGGAAAAAATGTAAAAAATCCTACCAATATGCTAGTTAGGATTGGAACAGAATTTGAATATGCTATCAATGAAGCCGGTGGAGCCAATGATATAGCAAAACTTATAAATGGTGGACCAATGTGTGGTATTGCCCAAGCTGATCTAAATAGACCAGTAGAGAAGGCAAGTAACTGTATACTAGTACTGGGAAGCGATGATGCTAAGCCACTAGAATTATCCCCATGTATCAGATGTGGAAGGTGCGTAGATGTTTGCCCAGTAAACTTACTACCACTATATATTCACAAGTTCTCCCTAGATGAGAGATTTGAAAAAGCCCAAGAATATGACATAATGGACTGCATAGAATGTGGATCCTGCTCATTTGTCTGCCCATCAAACAGGCCTCTAGTTGAAGCAATCAAGTTTGGTAAGAGACAAATAAGACAAACTGGAAAATAGGAGGAGTACATGGAAAATAAAAAGCAATTATTGGTAACAGCTTCTCCTCACTTAAGAAGCTCTAATACAGTTAGAAGAGATATGCTAGATGTAATAATCGCCCTAATTCCTGCAGGAATCGTAGGAATTTACCAATTTGGCTATAGGGCAGCTATACTTATCGCAGTATCTATCCTAGCTTGTGTGTTATCAGAACTTATATTTGAAAAAATTACAAAAAGAAAAGTAACAATAGGTGATTTATCTGCAGTAGTAACAGGAATCTTATTGGCATACAATGTTCCTTTCACCCTACCTGTATGGCAAATGGCTATAGGTGGTATTTTTGCTATAGTAATAGCTAAGATGTTCTTTGGTGGTTTGGGACAAAATATCGTAAACCCAGCCCTTGCAGCGAGAGCCTTCTTGATGGCATCTTGGTCAGAATCAATGACATCCTTTATCCCACCAGCAAGAAAGGGAGCCCTTGCAACTGTAGGTGATGTATCAATGTTAACAGGAGCTACACCACTATCAGATCCAAATAGTTTCTCACTAATGGATCTCTTCTTAGGAAACATTCCTGGAGTAATCGGTGAAGTATCAGCCTTGGCAATCTTAATAGGTGCTTGTTACCTACTAGTAAGAAAAGTAATTCACATAAGAATACCACTAACATATATTTTAACAACAGTGATATTCCTAGCAATTTTTAATAAGGGAGTATCTAGCTTGCCAAAAGACATCCTATCAGGAGGACTACTCCTTGGAGCTTTCTTTATGGCAACAGACTACACGACAACACCAATTACCATAAAGGGTCAATATATATTTGCAATAGGAGCAGGCTTCCTTACAGCTGTAATTAGAGCCTTCGGTGGCTACCCAGAGGGTGTATCCTATTCAATCCTATTGATGAACTTGGTAGTACCAATAATCGAAAATTACACAAGACCAAAGACTTTTGGTAAGGCTAAAAAGGAGAAGTAAATGAATAATTCTATTAAATTAGGTTTAAAACTACTTTTAATAACTTCTGTAACTGCCTTAGCCCTAGCTCTAACAAACATGCTAACAGCACCAGTAATAGAAGCTAAGGCTCAAGAACAACTTCAAGAATCTCTAGGAGTAGTATTCCCAGCAGATACCTATGAAGAAGCTGAACTTGCTAATAAACCAGATACTATAGTAGAAGTTTACAAGGCAACAGGCTCTAATGGCGATGGCTATGTCTTCCAAATCCTATCACCAGGTGGATATGGTGGAGATATAGAATTCCTCCTAGGAGTTGATAGTGAGCATAATATAACAGGCTTTGCTCCACTTAACCATGCTGAATCTGCAGGATTTGGTAAAAATATGGAAGAAGATTTCTTCAACGAAGGAATGATTGGAGTAAATATGGATGGCGAAGTTACTGCAGGCGAAACAACAGAAGAAAATCAAATAGTTGGAATAACAGGAGCTACAATTTCTACCGGAACAATTCTTAGAGGTATAAATGATGCAGCTTCAATTATAGGTGAATTAGAATAGGAGTTATTATGGAAAAACAAGTAGAAGTTAAAAAAGAAAAGAAAACTCCTAAGGCAAATTTGGGAAAAGTATTTGGAGATGGTATTTTCTCAAATAACCCAGTCTTTGTTCAAACTGTAGGTATGTGCTCAGTCTTGGCCATATCTTCATCTTTGACAAATGCCATAGGAATGGGAATTTCAGTAATCTTTGTAGTAGTTATGAGTAACTTGGTTATCTCCCTACTAAGAAATTTCATTTCTGATGAAATAAGAATACCAGCCTTCATAGTAATCATAGCTGGATTCGTAACAATAGTACAAATGCTAATCAAGGCTTACCTACCAGCTCTTGATGAATCCTTGGGTATCTTTATACCACTTATAGTAGTAAACTGCTTAATACTAGCCCGTGCTGAAGGATTTGCTTCACAAAATGACCCTGTCGCATCAATCATAGATGGTATCGGCCAAGGACTTGGTTATACCCTTGCAATATCATTACTTGCATTCTTTAGAGAATTATTTGGTGCGGGAACCTTATTTGGAGCAAGGATAATCCCTGAAGCTTATACTATAGGATTTTTACAACAACCGGCATCATCCTTCATAATTCTTGGAATGTTAGTTGCTGGCTTTAATGCAATCAAAAGAGCAAAGAATAGATAGGAGATACTATGGGAAACTTATTTTCAATAATAATAGCTACTATATTTGTAAGTAACTATGTATTAGGACAATTCTTGGGAATCTGTCCTACCTTGGGTGTAACAAGTAAGGTTGAAACAGCTAGAGGAATGGGCCTTGCCGTAATCTTCGTTATAACACTTTCATCAATCATCACTTGGGTAATTCAATATTACATATTAAATCCATTAAATATCGGATACTTACAAACAGTTGTATTTATCTTGGTAATTGCTGCTTTGGTACAAGCAGTAGAAACAGTTATGAAAAAATCTATGCCTTCCCTATATGGGGCCTTGGGAGTATTCCTTCCACTTATTACTACTAACTGTGTAGTATTGGGTGTAGCTATAAAGGTAATAGACAATTCTTATAACCTATTAGAAACAATTGTTTATGCCCTATCAGCATCAGTAGGATTCTTATTAGCGATTATGATACTCGCTTATATAAGAGAAAAGATAGAGTATAATTCTATACCTGAAACCTTCAAGGGTGTTCCAATAACCCTAGTAACCCTAGGTCTTATGGCAATCGCCTTTATGGGATTCGCAGGCTTAGCTTAGGGGGATAAGAATGAATATAATAATACCAGTTATAGTCTTAGCTGCCCTAGGATTCTTATTTGCAGCTTTACTAGGGGTAGTTAGTAAGAAATTTTATGTAGAAAAATCAGTTAAAGAACAAGAAGTTAGAAATGCCTTGCCAGGTGCCAACTGTGGTGCCTGTGGTTTTCCTGGATGTGATGGTCTAGCAGAAGCCATCGCAAAGGGAGAAGCCCCTGCCGATGCATGTGCCATAGGAGGTAAGGCTGTAGCAGATGAAGTTGCTGCTGTTATGGGACTTGAAGCTAGTGGATCTGATGATAAGAAGGTTGCTGTTGTAAAATGTGACGGAAACTGCGATGCAGCCAAAGACCAATTTACTTATTCAGGTCTAGAAGATTGTAGGGCACAAATTGCCCTATACGGAGGAAAGAAAGCTTGTAACTATGGCTGTCTAGGCTGTGGAACTTGTGAGAAAGCTTGTCCATTTGATGCAATCCATATAGAAAATGGAGTAGCCAAGGTAGATAGGGCTAAGTGCGTTGCCTGCGGCAAGTGTGTCAGTGTTTGTCCTAAGAAAATTATAAGTCTTGTGCCATTTAAGCAAAAGCAAGTCGTTATCTGCTCATCCCATGATAAGGGCAAAGATGCCAGGGCAAAGTGTAGCAATTCTTGTATAGGTTGTACAATATGTGCCAAAACTTATTCAGAAGCCTTCAAGATGGATAACTTTTTATCCAAGGAAGTTTGGGGAGATGACTTTGACCTTGAATTATTAAAACAAGCTCAAGAAAAATGTCCAAACAAGTGTATAGAAATTTTTGAATAAGAAAGACCTACTGTGGATTAAAATTCACAGTAGTTTTTTTATGCTCCAATTGACAAAATATAAGGTAAAATGATACACTAAATTCTGAGGTATAATATGAAATTAAAAAAAGGAGATATCTTTATAATAGGATTTCTTATGATTTTTTCTTTGGGATTTAGCTCTTTTATTTTCTCTATAACAAGTGGGATGAGGGGAAATGTCTTAAGAATAGAGCAAGATTCAAAAATCATCAAAGAAGTTTCTCTTGATACTGATCAAGAGTTTAGAATAAATTATGGCGGACATTATAATATAGTAAGAATAGCTGGTGGCAAGGCAGAAGTCTCAGATGCTGACTGTGCAGATCTTATTTGCACTCACATGGCACCAATATCCAATGTTGGTGAGACGATAGTGTGCCTACCTCATAGGTTGTTTTTGGAAATTTATAATGTAAATGACAAGGCTCAAATGGGTGATAGTATAGACAAGGTGGTTAGGTAAATGGCAAGAGGTATAAAAAGAATAACTGACCTTTCCCTCCTTACTGCCATGGCTTTAGCCGTATCCCTTATCGAGCATTATATACCCCTACCCATACCAATTCCGGGTGCAAAATTGGGATTATCTAATATAATATTACTAGTAAGCCTATATTTTTATGGATTCAAATCGGCGCTTGTAATTGGGATTATGAAGTCGTTTTTGCTAGTCCTTATAACTGGATTTGTAACTTCCTTTTTCTTTTCACTAACAGGGGCAATCTTTGCTTCTATTTCTATGAACCTAGCCTTAAAGGGACTAGATAGGTCCTTTAGTTTTATAGGAGTTAGTGAGATAGGGGCGTTTTTCCATAATTTTGGGCAGGTACTAGTTTCGGTTATAGTTATGGAAAATATTAAAATGTACTACTATTTCCCACTATTAGTTTTCATCGGAACATTTAGTGGGTTTTTTGTTGGATTAAGCTCAAATTACCTGATAAGGCATATGGAAAAAATTGGGAGAGTAAGATACGATGACAAAGTTGATGAAGGAGATGGATCCGGATCAAAGGCCTAGGGAGAAGCTAATTAATGAAGGCTTTCAAAGTTTATCAGAAAAGGAACTTTTGGCCATTATTATTTCTACAGGTTCTAGGGGCAAAAACGCCCTGGAGCTTGCCCAAGAAATCTTGGATAATTTTTCCTATGAAGAACTTAGGGATATAGAAGTAAGAGAGCTATCTAAGATAGGTGGCATCAAGGCTGCCAAGGCTAGCAAGATTGTCGCATCTCTTCAGTTTGGAATTAGGGTAAATGAGAAGATTTTAGCTAGGAAGATTGAAGCTATAACTTCGCCTAGAGATGCCTATGAGATAATGAGGGATAAACTAGAATTTGCCAAGAAGGAATATTTTTATGCTATCTTACTTAATAGTAAGAATGTAATAATTTCCAAGGAATTAATTTCGATTGGAGACCTTAATACAACAATTGTAAACCCAAGGGAAGTTTTTAAGCCTGCCATCAAAAAATCTGCCAATGGTGTTATTTTGATCCATAACCATCCAAGTGGCAACCCAAGTGCTTCGAATGAAGATTATCTAGTAACCCAGAGGTTAAAAGAGGCAGGAGAAATTCTAGATATAGATGTGATAGACCATATAATTATAGGCCATAATGACTACTATAGTTTTAAAAGAGAAGGAAAATTGTAAGAGGTGGATATGAAATTTAGAATAATTGCTAAGGATTTTGCTATAGATCTAGGTACTAGCAATATTTTACTTTATAAAAAAAATGAGGGGCTAATAGCAAATGAGCCTTCCTTTATGCTTTTGGATGAGAATAATACCAAGGTTTTGAAGGTAGGAGCTGAGGCTAAGGAAATGTTGGGTAAGACCCATGACAAGGTCCATATAGTTAGGCCTATTGAAAATGGAGTCATAACTGATTTTAACCTAACTGAGGCCCTTTTAAATTACTTCTTTAAGAAGATAAATCCAGGTTTTTGCTTGGTTCAACCAAGGACTTTGATAGCTGTCCCAAACCAAATTACTGATGTAAAGGCTAGGGCCCTAGAAGATGCAGCCCTTTATGCTGGATCTAGGGATGTTATATTGGTTGACCAAAACCTAGCTGCAGCCTATGGGATAGGCCTTGAGCCTGATACAGCTAGTGCAAGTCTAGTGGTAAACCTTGGTGCAGGCCTTAGTGAGGCATCGACACTTGCACTTAATGGCATAATTAGTTCGAAGTCCATAAGTAAGGGTGGAGATTACTTGGATAAGAGGATAGAGGACTACTTTATGAATAGTCTAAAACTTGAAATCGGTAAGAATACTGCCGAAGATGTTAAAAATAATATCCTATCTCTAAGGATTAGGGATAAGTCCTTGACCCTCAAGGTAGAGGGAAGAGATCTCGAAAGTGCTATGCCAAAGGAAGTAGAAGTAAATAGTGGATCTCTAAAGGAGATAGCCCTTGACTATGCAGACTCTGTATATGAAATGATAGTAGAGGTCTTGGAGAAAACTCCTCCTGAGATATCTAAGGATATTAAAGATAAGGGGATTTTTCTAACAGGGGGACTTGCTAAATTGCAAGGTCTAACAGAATACCTATCATCCAAGCTTTCCTTAAAGGTTTCATATTCTGATAATCCTCTAGAAGATGTAATCAGAGGATGTGCAATTATCCTTGAGGATCCAGATAGGTACGCGAAGTATCGTAAGTAGGCTCATATGGCATATAGAAGAAAGAAAAAAGATAGGAAGGGTTTTGTAGCGACAGTTGTTATCCTCCTTGTTGTTATAGTAGTATCCTCCCAAACAGAAAAATTAAATCAAACAGGCTCCAACATAGCCAATACAATCTTTGCCCCTATTGAGAAGCTAAGCTACTCTATATCCTCTCAAGTTATAGAACAATTCGAGAGGACTCTAGGTTCCAAGGAAACTAGGGAGGCTGTATCAAAACTTGAAGAAGAAAACAAGGCCCTAGAGATTGAGAATGCTAAGCTAAATACAATAGTAGCTAAGTCTGAATTTCTGGAAATGGAGAGAAGGGCAGTAGACGAGAGTCCTAATGCCTACATGAAGGCAAGTGTAGTAAATACTGACACCAATTCAATGACCAAAAATTTCACTATAGATAAGGGATCTGTAGATGGGGTTGAGGTAAATGATATTATCCTCCAAGCTGTAGGGGACTCTTCATATTATACAGGTTTAGTTGGCAAGGTAACTGAAGTCTATCAAACAACCTCAAGGGTAGAGACTATAAATAGTCAGTCAAATGATGTATCCTTTATTAACTCTACCAGCGGAGACTATGGAGTATTGGATAACTTTACCCAAAAGACCATTCAAGGGTATATGATAGATGTGGATAGTACAGTTGCTCCTAAGGATGTCCTCTTGACCTCAGGTCTTGGTGGGGTTTATCCTATGGGAATATATGTAGGTACAGTTAGCAATGTAACTATGAGTGAGGATGCCCTTAGGAAAAATATCACAGTTACATCACCTGTTGATTTTTCCCACCTATATAGGGTTTTGATATTGAAACAAACCGACCAATATAATGTGGATGAAGTTATAGAAAACGAAGATTACCAAGGAGAGGGCGATGAATAAGTTTAAGACTTTTATAATACTTTTAATATCTTTTATTTTGCAAACATCGGTCTTTTCGAAGATAGATATATTTGGAGCTAATGTAAATATTTTTATCCCAGCCATCGTGGCTCTTGCAGTATTTTTGGGAGAAAGGGTAGGTGGCTATTCTGCCCTCTTACTAGGTCTTGTGGAGGACTTTCTCTTGACTCCTGTGATAGGAGTTAGGGCCTTGTCATATTTTTTGATAGGCTATTTGGTAGGAGCAGCTGGCTTCAAGGCAAAGAAGGATAGACTTTCAGGTTTTGGTCTAACCATCCTTGCTAGTGTAATTAACTTTATCTTAGTTTCACTAATCTACTACCTACTAGGTAAAAAGGCTATAGAAATATTTGCCTACCTACCTCTAGGTCTTTTCGTAGAGACTATCCTAAACGGATTAATATATTTTATCTACTACTCAATAGTAAAGAAGGTTATGTATATTCCAACTTATAGAATTTGAGGTGTTTAAATGAATAATAGAAAAGAAAAAAGGTTGGTCTTTATCGAAGTCCTTGTAGTGATCTTGTTTGTAATAATTGCTGCAAGACTATCAAAAATCATGCTAGTCCAAGGGGATTATTATAGGGACCTATCTGATAATAGGAAGGTAAAGGAGATAGACGATATAGCAAGTCGTGGCAATATCTACGATAGGAATGGCAACATCCTTGCCACATCCATACCATCCTTTGCAGTTTCCTTATACAAGGATCAATTGACAAGCTTAGATGAAGAAGATAGGACTAGAAATATATCTGAGCTTGTTGATATCCTAGAAGAAGACGGGGTCAACTATACAGAAGACTTCCCAATTAGGTTAAACTCTTTTGAGTACAAGAGCGAAGAAGATTACTTTAGAGAAGATGATATGCCTATAGATAAGGTAGTAAATCTCATCATAGATAATGACTTGGTTAGGGACTTCATAAGCTCATCTTACAAAAACGATGGAATTGAGTATGAAACAGCAAAGACCTTCCTCCTAGCCCTTAGAAAAAGAGGAATTGTTCTACCTATCCATGTTGGACAAAGTGAAGACCAAGTAAGCTTGACCTATAAGGACAATGCTGAGGAAAAATTAAAGGAAGTAGGCCATACCATAGAGGAAGATCCCCTAGATGTAATTACCAAGGAAGTTGGCAAGGATGAATCTGTAATCTTGTCAGTACTTCAAAATTCCCATGCAAGAAAACTTGCCTACAACCTCTTAGATGGAAATAATCTATTGGGTGACTTAGTTTTAAAGGACTACGCCAGCAAAAATGATGAAGATTTCCTAGAAAAGAAGGCGAAGCTCCACGAGATTTATGAGAATATCGACTTTGCTTCAGCCCCAGCAGATGATTTTTATGAAATAGTCAAGAAATCTACTGTAGAAGACCTCTTGACCAAGGCTTCTGTAAATGACAAGGGAGAATACATAATCCCTGCCAATATTCTGATAGAGAACCTATCTAATAAGGGAATTTATCCAAACTTTGAAACAGAAGTTATAACGGAAAAGGAAGATGACCAAAACGAGTATAGGGTAGAAGTTCGTTTTAGAAACCCTGATGCAGGCTCCCCTGTAGCAAAACTTGCTGAACTTGCTGATGAAAATGGCCTCTTGAAGGACTTGATCCTATCAGAAGATATAAAATATATGGCCCAAAATTCAAACACATCAGCAAATATCTACCCAAATATCGATATTACTGAGGATGATCCAGAAGAGTGGACCTATACCTTTAATAAGGAGGAGAAGGATTTTTATATCTACTATGCCCAAAAAGATAAGACAAATTCTACCAAGGACATTGTAGAAATCCTAGCTAATGAAGCTGATGCAGGAAAAATCCTTGCCTACCTCAAAAAAATAAACAATATCGACCAATACAATGACTACGAAGCAGTGGGCTTATTGACCATAGACAATACCCTAAATATGCAAGGTAACTATGGATATAGGCCAATCAACGTAGTATATAACTTGGATGAATCAACTGTCCTAAAGATAGAAGAAAAAATCGACTCATCAGCGGGAGTTGTTGTCGATACGATTCCTATTAGGTCCTATCCAAATAGGGAACTAGCTAGCCATATCTTAGGCTACATGGGACCAATAGCCACATCAGATGAGCTAGATAAGTATGTAGATGAGAAGGGATACCTAAGAGATGAGATTATAGGCAAGACTGGTATAGAAGAAGCCTACGAAGATAACCTCAAGGGTAAGAATGGTAAGAGCCTAGTAACAGTAGACTCTGGTGGAAATAGACGTCAAACTATATCAAAGACTACTTCAAAACCAGGCGATGATATCTACCTAACAATAGATAAAGACCTCCAAAAGCAAGCAGAAGACTCGCTAAAGAATGTTCTTGATTCAATTAGACTTGGAGAAACCTACAATTCTGACTATGGTAGCTTCAATGCAATAGATCCAGCTCCTAATGCAGAAAGTGGAGCAGTTGTTGTGACTGATGTAAAAACTGGTGAAGTCCTCGCTATGGCTTCATATCCAAACTATGATCCAAATATATTTGCGACAGGAGTTTCATCATCTGACTGGGATTCCCTCCAAGTAGATGAAGGATCTGGTCCACTAGTGCCTAGACCAATGCTAAACATTGCGACTCAAACAGCTGTAATGCCAGGATCAACCTTCAAGTTAGTATCATCCCTCGCAGCCCTAGAAAAGGGACTAGATCCCCTACAAACAAACTATTGCTATGGCTTTATGGATATAGGAAGTAGGAGGTTCTCATGCTTGATATGGACCGAAACTGGTCAAACTCATGGGGAAGAAAATCTCTATGGGGCCTTGAGAGACTCTTGTAACTACTACTACTACACCCTAGCCCTTGGCAAAAACCCAGGAAATGGAACAGACCTAGGAGTTAAATTAGAGCTAAATGATATAAGAAACACTGCAGAGAAGCTGGGATTAGGATCAACTACAGGTCTTGAGATTAATATACCTAATGAAACATCTGGTAATATACCAAGTGTAGGCAAAAAGGTAGAAGTTACCAAGGCTATGCTTAGAAAATACCTAGAAAATAACCTATCCCTCTTCCTAAAAGATGATGTTAAGAAGACAAGGGATGAATTTAATGCGGACCTTGAAGAAATAGTAAACTTCGCCGATGATCCAGAAAGATGGACTAGGGTTGAGATAATCGACTACCTAGAAGAAAAGGGATATGAACCTATAGGAATCTATGAGGGCCAAAGAGCTGGACTTGCTGACACAATCAAATTTACTTATTTGAACCAAGCAAGCTGGGATATCACAGATATGCTAAACATTGTTATAGGCCAAGGACAAAACTCCTACACACCAGCTCAAATGAATAGGGCCATATCTACCATAGCTAATGGGGGATATTTAAATAAATTTACCTTAATTAATAAAATAGCCAGCCACGAGACTGATGAGGTTCTCTTCGAAAATGTTCCTCAAAGGGAAAAAATCGACATCAAAGACTACAACAACTTGGAAGATATAAAATATGGAACCATGCTAGTAGCAAAGAACAATCCTATCCTTAACAAATTACCTATAGATATAGGGGTTAAGACAGGAACAGCAGAAGTTGAGGGCCAAAACGAAGATGGTACTGACTACTATCCTTATGCTTGGATGATAGGCTTTGCCCCTTATGATGATCCTCAAATAGCAGTATCAGTAATCCTTACCCAAGGAGATACCTCCTACAATGCATCTCCTATTATGAGAGATATTATAGGAAGATATTTTGACCTAAATGTAAACATCTCAAATGCCAACGATGACAAGTCTGATGTAAACAAAAGTGAGTTTGGGCATAGTGACCACGAAGCCGATGAAACCCTAGACCATGACTATGGAGATCCATGGAGAGAGGAAGAATGGGTAGAAGAAGCTACCGGTGAAGATGTAAATAAAAATGTAGAAACTACCGAAACTACCGAAACCACAGAAGCAGTCGAAGGTGACCTATGATATATATAATTAATTCTGATAATGATAGAGCGAGGGTGAAATTTGTAGTCACCCTTGCCAAGGACCTAGCCAAGGCAAGTAAGACTATCCTCATTTCAAACAAAAGAAATGATGAAAACATAGAAGATTACTTTGGTATGGATGAGATCATTGCCTATGACCTCTATGATTACTTTATGGGTAGAATAGACCTAGAAGACTTGATAGTAAAGACCGAAGAAGCCCATTTTATAATAGGACCCTTACTCGATGACAAATTTAGTCCAAGTGAGGAGGACTTTAACAAACTAGTCGCAGACCTATCTTATGAAAATATAATCATAGAAAGCCTAGAGCCTAATTATTTCAAAGAGAAAAAATCCCTCAGGATAGTAGAGGGGGATTCTATGCCAGCTGATATCAAGGAAGAATACTTCTATATCCTAGGCGATCCTGACTTTGATGATAGAAGAATGAAGGAAAAAATCGAATCTTATGGAAAAAAATACCTGGGAGCTTACAAGGCTCCAGGCGATACTATAGAGCTTGCAAGAAGCCTTGTAAGGGGAGATGCCAAGACTGTGGCAAAGATTGGATTTTTCGAAAAATTAAAGATGAAATTTAGCTAGTATGTCTTATATATTTGTAGATGAAAAAGAAAAAGCCTTCGGAGTCATATCCGAGGGCCATATTTGTAAACTTAACTTTTATTCTGACGACCTAAACAATATTTATAGGGGGAGGGTAAAAAATAAAATTGACTCCCTCAAGGCCTACTTTGTAGAATATGACAAGGGAAAGGACATCTTCCTAAACTCATCCATCCCCTACAAGCTAGGTGATAATGTAATAATCCAATATGTAAAGGATGGGGCCAATGGCAAACTCCCCCAAGGAAGCCTTAACTTTACCATAGAAAATGATGCCTATGAGGTAAGGAGGTTTCCTTTAAGAAAAAGACCCTACTTAAAAGAGGGAAAGACCAAGGATAAGAAAAAATCTAAGGACCTCCGGGACCTAAAGGAAAGGCTAATAAATGAAGAAAAATTCTACCCGACTCCTAAGCTCCTCTACAAGAGGTCGGAATTGGATAGGTTCTTAGAAGCTAATAGGGATATGGAAGTCAAAAAAGTGGACCTGGTTAGCCTTAAAGAATTTAATGACCTGGTAAAAGTCATGAGGGATAAGAAAGTTTACCATGATAACTATTCTATTATAATAGATGAGCTTGAAACCTTAACGGTAATAGATGTAAACTCTTCGAGTCAAAAGTCCAAGAACAATAAGGATAAGTACTTGGAAAATATCAACCTATCCCTGGTAGATACAATAGCTTTTGAGCTTAGCCTTAGAAATATTGGTGGAATGGTGGTAATTGATTTTCTAAGAAACAAAGACCAGGAGAGGATAGAAGAGGCTATGGTAGCTGCCCTTGATAGGAATGATTTGCCATATAGGTCCTATGGCTTTAGTCAAATGGGCCTCTTTGAGCTAAGTATCGAAAGGCGAGGAGACAGCCTAACCAAGGAATTAGCCAAGAGAAAACTTATATAAAATATATTAAAAGAGCTAGAAGGATTACTTGTTGAAATCCCTAACTAGCTCTTCTTTTTTTGCCTTGGTTAGCCTTTTAATCTTATATTCTAATTTTAAGCCAGTAGACCTATCCTCAACTTCCCTATAAAAAACTAAGCTTACAGGTCGCCTTGCCCTGGTGTACTTTGCTCCCTTACCTGAATTGTGGGCCTTGAGTCGTTTTTCAAGATTTGTAGTGTAGCCTGTGTATAGGCTGTTGTCCCTGCACCTTAGCATATAGACAAAATGCCCCATCAAAAAAGCTCTCCTATAACTCTGGAAATTATATCGTAGGAAAAGCCTTTAGATGCAAGGTGCCTGTAGACCTTATTTTTATTTTCAAAGGAATAATCGCCCCTGGCTTTTTTTTCTGCAAAATATAGGGCCTTTTCATACTCGTCATCGCTATCAATTAGCTCATCTAAGGCCCTAGTTATAAGTTCTTCATCGATACCCTTGGCCCTTAGCTTAAAGCTAATCTTATTACGTGGCCAGGAATTAATCTCTGACTTATCCCTAATAAAAGATCTCACATAGGCCTCATCATCTACCAAATGATAGTCATCGAGAAAGTCCATCACCCTATCAATAATAGAAGGGTCATAGTCCCTATCCATAAGAATATTTCTTAGCTCAAAGGAAGTCTTATTGGCATAGGAAATGCGTTTTAGGACATAATTTTTGGCCTTATTATAAGAATTTTCCTCAATAATATCCTTGTAAAGGTCAAAATCCACCTCATCTCCCTTGGTAAAATTATACTTGTGGAAGAAATCATAGGAAATATAGAAAGACTCGCCTTCTATAGTAAGTCTCACAAGCTCATACTTGTCGCTATATTCTATAGAATCAATAATCATAAAGTAGAAATAGCATTATAAATAATAGGAGCAACCATAGCAAGGGCTATAACTACAGCAAAAATTTTTAAAATAGTTTTCTTATTCATACATTCACCTCATAAACATCTTACTCCAAAAGGGAAAAAATAAAACATAAAAAAATTTAAAGAAAAACTTGACGAAAAATAAAATCCGTAGTATCATATAATCATTGAGAGATGAGACAAGCAAGTATTAAATAAAAAAATTTAAAAAAAATATTTGCTTCATACTTGACAGACTATTAATTAAATAGTATACTATAAAAGTAATGGCTTGGTGGGTATGGTCCAGTTGGTTAAGACACCTGGTTGTGGCCCAGGAGGCCGTGAGTTCGAGTCTCACTACTCACCCCATATGCGGGATTGGCGGAATTGGCAGACGCGCTAGACTTAGGATCTAGTGGGAATTTTCTCGTGAAGGTTCGACTCCTTTATCCCGCACCAATAAATAGCAAGAAGTGTTGATATTTCAACGCTTCTTATTTTGTATGTGGGTAATATGTGGGCAACTGTCATTTTATTTTAGAAAATTCCTTCCAAATGTATTCGTCTAGATCTTGGATATATGAGTTTGCGGTTATGTTAAAGTTAGTGTGCCCCATAAGTTTTTGTAAAGCCTTGTCACTAATTCCTGAGTAGTGGGCAATGGTTGCGAAGGTATATCTACAGCTGTAAGGGATTTTCTTTTCTATACTAGCCTTTTGTAGGGCGGGATAATATATCCTCTTATAGAAAGTAGTATCACTAGGTCTGTAAACTTCTCCATCTTCTTTTTTAGTTTCTACTATATATCCTGTCTTACTTTGGTCTACTAGGTAAGTCATGATATCTTTTACTTTAGGATGGATAAACATTTTTCTTTTCCTGCCTGCTTCAGTCTTTTCCCCAAAGTCGGTAATTAGATTTTCTTCTAAATTTATATTTTCAGTCTTTAGATTTAGATATTCTCCCGTCCTCATGCCTGTAAAAATTAAATTTAATACATGCATAGCGTCGGGATTGTGGGGGATAGATGTGTATAGTCTTTCTATATCTTCTTTACTAAAGATTTCTTTCTTCCTCCTGATACCTACTCCACCAACTTCAAGATACTTTGATAGGTCTAATTGGATCATATCATTTTTTATAGCTATGGTATACACTTTAGATACTAGGTGCTTTAGTCTTTCTATAGACGACTTGCTATAGTCCATGTGTTTAATTTCACCATTGGCCATGGTTTTCTCGTAGCCTTCAAGTTCCATCTGGTCGAGTACATCTTGTAAGTCGGAATATTTTATATCATGGATATTGGTATCGTGTAGTTCCTCAAATCTTGCAAAAGAGGTTTCGTATCGTCTTTGAGTCTTATCGCTTAATTTTATATAGGCATTAGTGTCCTTATACTTATCGTAGAGGGCGGAAAAGGTAATAGTTGGCTTAGGCTCTGTGTAATTAATTAAAGCCTCCATAGCATCGTTATAAGTCTTATAGAAGCCTATATCCTTCCTACCTTTGGACTTAGGTAGCCTTGCCCTGTA
>JALEUV010000077.1 GCA_022780515.1 Anaerococcus sp.
TAGAGAGTGTAAAGTTTTACCTATATGTATGGGCGGCTGCCCTTATGCCAGGAAAAATAGTGGCAAGGAATGTAGTACATACAAGGATAACCTAGAAGAAATTATTATGCTAGTAGCAAAAAATAAGGAGAAAGAAAATAATATATCTAATAATGCCAAATGATCAAGCTAATGATATATGTGGAAGTTTTAGTGTATGTTTTCCTGCAAGTTGTGGGAATGACTGTTGGTCACAAAGCCCTTGTGTTAAATGCCTTCATATTGCTTAAGTAACTGTAGAAACAATTGTCAAAGCAAGGGTACTTGTGAAAGTTGGTGTGCAACTTTGATGGTATGTGATCCTAATCGTATGGGATATTCACCAGCATCTTATTAATATAAATTGGTTCAGAACCTACAAATCATTTCTAGATGGACTTGAAGTTTTGAACTAACTCTTTATCAAAAATATATTGAGGTATGGGAAATGTTTAAGATTTTAGTAAGAACAAAAAACTACTTGCTTGAGCAAAAGATTAAGCTTTTATTTTATTATTTAATTTCGATTTTTATAAGTTTGATATCTCTTCTTAGTCCTAAAATAACAGGAGATTTTATAGATATATTAGTTAGTGGGTCCAAGGAAAAACTTTTTATTTATATTAAGATTTTTTTACTGATAAATGCTCTATCTTTATTCTTTTCTTTTGTTACTAATAAACTTTATATATACATTCAGGCAAAATCAGCCTATAAATTAAATAAAGAAGCTATCCTCCACGTATGGGATATTTCCTTGCTAAGGAGTCAAGTATATGATTCGGTTTACCTAGCTGACCGTATAAATAATGATTCTAATCAGCTTATCATATATTCGCTAAATATAGTAGTTGAAATAATTTCAATTGTAATGAGTGCTTTATTCTCTTCGATATTTATGATTGGTATAGATAAAAAGATTTTTTTTGTAGGAATCCTTGCCATGTTAGCTTATGCATTGATTTACCTATCTCTAAAAAATAAAATTTATACAATAAAATATGAATTGACTGAATCAAAATCGGCTTTTTCATCTAATATATATAAACAACTAGATAATATAAGATCCTTAAAATTACATACTGGATTTCAAGATGCTGAAGATGCCTTAGATAAGTCTTTTTTTAATTTGTTTAAAAAAACTATAGCTAATTTTAATTTCAATTTTTTATTCACATCCTTTGATAATATTATTGGTCAGGCTATTAGTGTATTTATGTTTATTTATGGGGGAATTGCTGTGATAAATAAATCTATGAGTATAGGTGAATATACAATGTTAAATTCATATTTACTTATTCTAATCTCTTTAGTACAGAGGTTATTTTCTTTGGCAAAAAGTACAGAAGAAACCAAGGTATCTCTCGATAGGATAGATGAAATATTATCTATAGAAAAGGAAAGCAATTCTACATTAACAATAAAGTCAATCGATGCTATATCTTTGAATATTGATTTTGATTATTTGTATAATGATAAGAAATTTTCTTACCAATTAACTTTCAAAAAAGGACAGGTCTATAAAATATTAGGGGAAAATGGATCGGGGAAATCTACACTATTAGATAACATGGTAGGTTTATATATTGATGATTATTCAGGTAATATCTATTATAATGGGATAAATATCAAGGAAATAGATATGAAAGATACAAGGAAAAATTTGATAGCATATCTTGACCAGAACTTAGATATTGATAATATTAATAGAACTTGTAAAATTGGTCTTAAAGAAGCCCAAACACTTATTAAAAGCTTATCTTTAGATAAATTGTTAGAAATAGATAAAGGAAAGATATGGTTACTAACAGACTTAGATAAAATGAGTGGTGGTGAACTTAGAAAAACACAAATTCTAGGAGAAATAATAAAAAATCCAGACTTAGTGATTTTAGATGAACCTGCTAATAACTTAGATTATTTAACTATAAGAAATTTAAAAAAGATTATAAGCACTATTAAAAAAGATATGATTGTAATACTTGTAGATCACAATAAATATTTTGATGATATTGTAGATGAATATATTTATATATGATAAGTT
>JALEUV010000089.1 GCA_022780515.1 Anaerococcus sp.
CATTTTCTAGCTCTAGTATTAAGCTCCATTAAGTTTTTAATTAATTCTTCTATTTCAATTTTAGCTAAATCAGTTTTCTTTGGGTAATATTCTCTTAATAGTCCATTAGAGTTTTCATTACTTCCTCTTTGCGAAGCTTAATACGCATCGGCAAAGTAAAAGTCTATCCCTTGTTTTTAACATCTTCATAGCAAGCAAATTCTTTTCCTCTCTCAGATGTAAAGGTCTTTAATGCTTCTATTTTTTGACTTCTTTTGCTCTTTTGTCTATTGATTTACCAATGTTAAACCTACCTCTTGTTTCTTTGGCTTTTCTTGATTTCCCCTTTCTTATTAGCTTAGAAACATCAAAGTCTATAACTCCTGAGTAAATCCAATTATATATTGTTTTAAAGCAGACAACATCTTTACATATAGTGTTTGCTATTTATTCTGGAGAGCATTTTTTATGGAGTTTTTCAGCTATGGATTTGGTGATATTATCATTAGCTTTTAGTTTCCTCCCTTAAATGATGATTTTTTAATCTTATCTTTTTGGGCATATATAGCTTCATACTGATTACTACACCTTTTTAATTCTCTAGAAATTGTAGAGTGATGAAAGCCTAAAATTTCCCTATTCTTCGTAAAGATACGCCCTCTTGTTGTAATACCTCTATCTTATTTCTATCATTATATGGTAAGATGTTTATAACTCATATTAACCTCCGTGAATGTTTTTGTGGTTATTAACATTTTACACGAAGTTAGTATGAGTTTTCTATTTTTTTCTAGTGTCGCATTTAATTTTACAACTTATCATATAAAAAATATTAGTAGATTTAAAAAATGCTCTTGGCATATATCTTTTATAATTAATAAAATAATCGTATAATCTAAGTTAGAAAGGAAGTTTATGCAAAGAGTTATACAAGTTAACGCAGTTAGTAGGGAAGATGACTTAGATAATAAAATTTATGAGCTAGAAAGTCTTATAAAAACTGCAGGTGGAGAAAGCATTGCCTATGTCAGCCAGGTTATAAGTAAGGTCAATCCAAAATATTATATTGGATCAGGCAAGGTAAAGGAAATCGAGGACTTGGCAAAGATTAATGATGTAGATACTGTAATCTTTGATGTAGAACTATCTGCAAGCCAGCTTTATAATCTTGAAGAAGAGATGAAGCTCCATGTTGTAGATTGGACTACACTAATTTTAGATATATTTGCCATGAGGGCCAATACCAAGGAAGCAAGACTAAAGATTAAGCTTGCCCAACTAAAGTATCAACTACCAAGGATTAACAAGTGGTTTTCCTACCTATCCAGGCAGGCAGGTGGTATAGGTACCAGGGGACCTGGTGAGACCATGCTTGAGACCGATAGGCGTGCCATAGTTAGGGATATAAAATCGCTAGAAAAGTCTATTAAGTCCATAGATAAGACTAAGCGAATCAATAGGCTATCTCGTAAGGGAGTCCACAACCTATCGCTAGTGGGCTATACCAATGCAGGTAAGTCCACCATATTAAATGGAATGATTTCCTTATTTGGTGAGGATAAGTATGTTTATTCTGATGACCTTTTGTTTGCGACCCTGGATACTTCAACTAGGAGGCTTGATTTTTCAAATACCAAGCTAACCCTAACTGATACCGTAGGTTTTATAGACAATTTGTCAGAAGAATTAAATGATAGCTTCCTAACGACCTTGGATGAAGTTAGGTTTTCTGATATGCTTCTTATTGTAATAAATTCTGCCACAAATATCAACCAGCAATTAAAGACCATAGAAAAGTCGCTCGCTGATATAGACATTGGTGATAAGAAAATCCTCTATGTCTTCAATAAAATTGATATGGTAGACGATGAGCTAGCCATAAATCTCTATAAGAGAGAGGCAGATAGGATTTTTATATCAGCTAAAGAAGAAGAAGACCTCATCCGACTTAAGGAAAAGATAGTCGATATGATAAAAGCCGACTATGAGCTAGTAACTATGCATATACCTTTTTCCAAGGGATCTGTTACAGATTATATAATGACTAACTATGATATCTTGGAAGTGGATTATGATAGCGAAGGAACCAATTTGAAGCTTAAAATTAGCAAAGAGGACTATGTCAAATATGGAAATTATGTCAGATGATTATAGGACCATTGAGGGGGAGAAGACTAGTCGGTTTGAGGAAAACAAATCAAAATTTATAACGACAGCCAGGCATGTAGAAAGTGAAGCAGAGGCCCTTAGCTTCTTAGAGGAGATGAGAGAGCTTTATAAGGATGCAACCCACAACTGCTATGCCTATATTATAAATGAGGTCCCGGAGATAAAAAGATATAGCGATGACGGCGAGCCCCAGGGCAGTGCCGGCCTACCCATGCTATCTGTATTGGAAAAAGAAAAGGTAAAGAATATAATTGTCGTTGTGACTAGATATTATGGTGGTAAGCTCTTAGGCAAGGGAGGACTTGTCAGGGCCTATAGTAGGGGAGTAAGTGATACCCTAGCTAACAATGTAGTTTGTAAGAGTCAATATTTTGTAGTAGAATTAATTCATTCTTATAGTGTACTTGGTCAGATCGAAAATTACCTAAATAATGAAGGCTACACTATAATTGATAAGGACTATACAGACGAAGTTAAAGAAAGGCTCTATGTAAAGCCAGCTCACTTTGACAAATTCAAGTCTGCTCTTATCGATCTAACCAGCGCAAATATAAGTATAAATATAATAGAAAAAACAATGCTATTTGAATCTTAGGAGGATAAAATGTCAGGACATAATAAATGGAGCAAAATCAAGAACAAAAAAGGAAGCGAAGATGCTAGAAAGGGTAAGGTCTTTACCAAGCACGCTAGAAATATAACAGTTGCTGCTAGGGAGGGTGGTAGCAACCCAGACTACAACCCAGCCCTAAAAACTGCCATCGAAAAAGCCAAGGCTGACAATATGCCTAATGATAATATCGACAGGGCTATCAAAAAAGCTGAAGGTGGAGATGATGATTCAAACTTCGAAAGAGTAATCTACGAAGGCTATGGACCAGGTGGGGTAGCTGTTATAGTTGATTGCTTGACAGAAAATAAAAATAGGACCGCCCCAGATGTAAGGCATGCCTTTGACAAAAACGGTGGAAATCTTGGAACAGATGGGTCAGTAATGTTTATGTTCGAGAGAAAGGGAGACATAGTTGTAGATAAGGCTGACAAGGACTTCGATGACTTCATGATGGATGCCCTTGATGCAGGTGCTGAAGATGTAAAGGAAGCGGGAGAATACTTCGAAGCCATAACAGATGTCGAAAGTTTCAATGGTGCCAACGATAAATTAAAGGAAATGGGCTATACTATCGAAAGTGCTGACCTATCATACCTTGCCAATAACCTAGTCAAGGTCGAAGATAGCGACCAAGAAGCAAAATTAACCAAACTAATCGATAGCCTAGAAGACAATGATGATGTCCAAGAAGTATACACAAACTGGGATGATCAAGGCGAGGAATAAAGATGGAATTTAATATAAATCCAGTTGCCTTTAGCATTTTGGGCATAGACATCTATTGGTATGCCATAATAATTATAACTGGGATTATAATTGCAGCTCAATTTGCAAAAAAAGAATTTGTAAGAAGGGGCTTTGATGAGGACCTAATCTACGACATCCTCTTTGTCATCCTTCCAGTTGGAATAATAGGTGCGAGGTTTTGGTATGTCCTATTTGAGTGGGACTACTATAGTGCTAACCCATCCCAAATCCTAAACTTTAGGGCAGGAGGACTTGCCATCCATGGTGGGATCCTCTTTGGACTAATTGCCCTAATAATCTATCAAAGATTTAAGCAAATTCCCCTTATTGATCTAACTGATATAATAGTTCCATGCCTGGCCCTAGCTCAAGGAATAGGTAGGTGGGGAAACTTCGCCAATAGTGAGGCCCATGGTGGCCCAACAGATCTACCTTGGGGAATAATAATTGATGGTGTCAAGGTTCATCCGACCTTCCTCTATGAATCAATTGGAGATGTCTTAATCTTTATCTTCCTTTACAACTACAGGAAGAAAAATCCTGCCAAGGGTAAGCAAACTGCCATCTACCTTATGGTCTATGGGGTATTGAGATTTTTGGTAGAGGGACTAAGGACAGATTCCCTTTATATAGGTAACTTTAGGACAGCTCAACTAGTATCTATTGCTTATCTAATAATAGGGCTTGTAATCTTTGTAATAGCCTCCAAGAAAAACCAAGCTCCCTACTTCAAACAAAAGAAAGACAAAGAGAAAAAAGAAAGAATAATTAATTTTAAATAAAATAATAGACCTATCAGCTAGTGGATTAATTACTAGTGGATTAATTAGAAGAAAAGCTCTTGGACAAGACCTTGTAAAAATTAAGGCGAGGCCAAGAGATAAAGCTTTTGTCCCTATAAGAATTCCTAAGACTTGACAGGTCTTTTTTATTTGCAAATTTAGCCCTTATAGTATAAAATGATTATTAAGTGGTTTGATGTGGTAGAAGGTGGTATGAAATGTTTTTAGGGGAATTTATTCACAAGCTAGACTCAAAAAACAGAATAATGATGCCAAGTGAATTTAGGGAAGACTTGGAGGGGACTTTTTATATAACCAAGGGCCCAGAGTCATCTCTTATCCTCCTACCAGAAGAAGAATTCATAAAAAAATCACAGAGATTAGAAGAAATAGGTACTTCAAATAAGAAGAGCCGTGCTATAAAGAGGCTATTTTTCTCATCAACAGTTAAAACAAGCCTTGATAAGCAGGGTAGAATTTTGTTAAATAAGAACTTAAAGGATTATTCAGGAATTGATTCTGAAGCCATGATTATCGGCAACAACTCTACTATAGAGATTTGGGCTATAGATAAATGGCAAGCATATATAGACGAAGTTGAGGTGAATTTATCCGATATAATGGATGAGTAAGATGGAATTTGAACATATACCAGTGCTCGCAGGGGAGACTATAGAAAAATTAAATATAAGACCTGATGGAATTTACCTAGACTTAACAGTCGGTAAGGGCGGTCATTCCAAAATGATTTTGCAAGAGCTAAGTGATGAGGGTCGTCTTATTGCACTCGACCAAGATAAGGAAGCAATAGAGGCTGCCAAGGCCAATCTCGCTTACTTTGACAATGTAACTTTTGTAAATTCGAATTTTGAAAATTTTGAACAAATCCTTGAAGATTTAGATATAGATTATATAGATGGGGCTTTGATGGATATTGGTGTAAGCTCATACCAAATAGACAATGCAGACAGGGGATTTTCCTATATGCATGATGGACCTTTGGATATGAGAATGAACCAAGAAAATGAGTTAACAGCAGCAAAAATCATAAGGGAATACTCTGAGGAGGACCTGGCTCGTATCTTCTTTGACTATGGAGAGGAGAAATTCTCAAGACAGATAGCAAGAAACATCGTAAAAGAGAGAGCTGAAAGGGAAATCAGAACTACAGGAGAGCTAGCCGAGCTTGTAAGAAAGTCCTTTAAGTCAGAAGATGCCCATCCTGAAAAAAGAGTATTCCAAGCCCTAAGAATCGAAGTTAATAGGGAATTAGAGGTACTTACAAATACAATAGACAAGGTAGTCGACCACCTCAATACTGGAGGAAGGCTTGCAATCATTACCTTCCATAGTCTAGAAGATAGGATTGTAAAGAATAAATTTAAGGAGCTCGCGACAGACTGCATCTGCCCGCCAGATTTTCCTGTGTGCGTTTGCAACCACCATGCAAGTGTAAAGCTTGTTAATAGAAAGCCTATAGTAGCAAGTAAGGAAGAGTTAAAGGCAAACTCTCGTTCCAAACCTGCCAAACTTAGGGTCTGCCAAAGGATATAGCCATGGAAGAAAGAAAAGTTTTAAGAAAAGAAAATAACCAAAGAAAGAAGAGGACTCGCCTTACAGTCCGTGATAATAGAGATTTAAGGAAGAAAAGGCGAATTATGGAGCTAAAGAAAAAGGATAGACGTTTTAAAATCATAGCTTCTATAATAACCCTTCTTGCCCTAGGCTTTGTCTTTACTTCATTTATGATGGAGAGGATGTCCTTGAATCGAAAAATAGATGAGTATAATAGTTTACAGGCAGATGTCATGGCCTATGAACTTCAAAAAGATAATTTAAACAAGAAGGTGGAAAATGCCATTGACCTTCCAAGGATACAAAGATATGCCTTAGAAGAGTTGGGTATGGTCTATAGGGATGATGAAAATACTGTCAAATTAAATGTAGATAGGAATTAGGTATGAATAAGTTTTTTATAGTTTTATTAAGCATTATTATAAGTATAGGTCTTTCTTTGCTAATTATCCCTATACTAAGAAAAAAGAAGATCGGACAAAATATAAGATCTGTCGGTCCAAAGAGTCACTTAGAAAAGGCAGGAACTCCTACCATGGGTGGAGTGATTTTTATCCTCACAACTTTTATAATGGCTCTTATTTTTCTACCCTTTAACCTCCAAACAGTGACTATTCTCATAGGAACATTGGGTTTTGGGGCGATTGGTTTTATAGACGATTTTAGAAAATTGGTACTAAAGCAAAGCGAGGGACTATCACCAAAGGGCAAGATTATTTTGCAATTTGGTCTTGCTGTAATTGTTACTATCTTATGCTTTGTCTATGATAGGCAAAGTGTTACAAGTATTCTTATTCCATTTGTAAATAAGAGCCTAAATATTGGTATACTTGGTTTTCCTCTTATGGTTTTTGTCATAGTGGGTACTACCAATGCGACAAACCTTACTGATGGCCTTGATGGACTACTAACTAGTGTGTCCTTGCCAGTATTTATTACTTTAGCAATTATCGGAATTAATTCAGAGAAAGAAATTTTCTCCCTAATAATGCTAGGAAGTCTTATTGGATTTTTGATTTTTAACTCAAATCCAGCATCAGTCTTTATGGGAGATACAGGATCCATGGCCATAGGTGGTGCCATAGTGGTTTTATCCATCCTGATGAATTTACAATTTTATTTGGCAATATTTGGAGGAATCTATGTTATGGAGACCCTATCAGTTATAATCCAAGTAACATCCTATAGGCATAGGAATAAAAAAAGAGTCTTCCTTATGACACCTATCCACCACCATTTTGAATTGAAGGGCCACAAGGAAACAAAGATTGTAGCAGCCTTTAGTGCTGTATCTACTATCTTGTGTATGATAACATTGGCAGCAATATTATGAAAAAAGTATTAGTTTATGGCTTAGGCAGGACAGGTATATCAGCAGTCAAGACCCTGGATTACTTGGGTTATGATGTATATACCTACGATAAAGATATAGAAAAAGTTGAGGAATTAGAGAGCTATACCTATAGCTCTATTTCTGATTTTAAAAAAGATTATGGCTTTGACTTTGTTGTCAAATCTCCAGGAATAAAGCCAAGTGACGAGGTCTTATCAATCTTAAGGGAAAAATATGAAATAATTTCTGATATAGAATTATCCTATAGGCTATTTCCAGATAGGAAGATTATTTCAATAACAGGGACCAATGGAAAAACATCTACGACATCCATGGTTAGTCATATCTTAAATGAAGCAGGTATCAAGGCTATGCCAGTTGGAAATATTGGAGAGGGCATCTTGTGGCCCATGTATAAGAACCCCGATGCCGTTTTCGTATGTGAACTATCAAGCTTCCAACTCCACGATACCAGGGCTTATAGGCCCCACATAGGAAATATCCTAAATATCACAGAAGATCATATAGACTGGCATGGATCCTTTGAGGACTATTATCAAAGTAAGTTTAAGATAGGTGAAAACCAAGATGATAGTGATTTTTTAATTATAAATGCAGAAGATGATATATTACAAGCCAATAAGACAAGCTTTAAGGCAAGGCTATACGAATTTTCTTCCAAGAGGGAAGTAGCTAGGGGTGCCTTTATAAAAGATGGGGCAATTTATTTAAGGGATAAGGACCTTGTAAAGGTCTGCGATTTGGATGAACTATTGGTAATAGGTGAGCATAACTACGAAAATATAATGGCTGCCATCTTATCTACCTATCTTTTTGGATTGGATTTATCTGATATTAGCAAAAACATTAAGACCTTTAGGTCAATTGAGCATAGGCTTGAGTATGTCGATACCATAAGGGGCCTAAAGATTTACAATGATTCCAAGGGTACCAATGTCGATAGCTCTGTCAAAGCCATAGAAAGTTTTAGTGAACCAATAATAATTATAGCCGGTGGCTATGACAAAAATATAGACTATACTGACTACATAAAGTCCTTTAAGAAAAAAGGTGGACTTATGATAATCCTAGGTCAAACTAAGGAAAATATTAAAGCCCTTTGTGAAAAGTATGGAGTAAACTACAAATTAGCAAGGGATATGAGAGATGCCGTTGATATAGCCTTTAGAAGTTCTGACCAAGGAGATGTTTTATTACTATCCCCAGCCAGCGCATCCTGGGGGATGTATGATAATTTCGAACAAAGAGGTAATGATTTTAAAAATATAGTGAGGGAGTACAAGAACTAATGAGAGTAATTTTATCTGGTGGTGGTACAGGTGGCCATATCTATCCTGCCATCGCCATAGGGCAAAAAATTGAAGAAGAATTTGATAATCCAGAGATATATTATGTAGGAATCAAGGGAGGGCCTGAGGAAAAAATTGCTCAAAAGTATGGCTATGAATTCTTAGCCCTATCTGGTATGGGGATACCCCGTAAGATTTCCAAGAAACTTTTTATATCCCTCTTAGAAAACTACAAGGGCTTTAGGATGGCTAAGCGTCTTATAAAAAAAATTAAGCCTGATATTGTAATAGGAACTGGAGGCTATGTATGTGCTCCTATCCTATACCAGGCATCAAGGGCTGGTGTTCCAAGCCTTGTCCACGAATCAAATTCCTATCCAGGTATGGCTTCCAAATTTTTATCAAATAAGGTAAATAAGGTCCTTATATCCTACGAAGCTGCCAAAAAACACTTCAAAAGCCAAGATAATATAATAGTTACTGGAAATCCAGTTAGGACAAACTTTGACCTATCCTACACTGAAGATGATTTAGATAAACTTGGCATCAATAAGGATAGACCTATCGTATTTTCCTTTGGGGGAAGCAATGGATCCTATTGGATGAATAAGGCAGTGGTAGAATTATCAAAGTCCCTGGATGGTTCTTACTACCTTCTCCACCAAACTGGTAGGAAAAATTATGACCAATTCCTAGAAGATATTAGTCAAAATCAATACCTCAAGGTTTTTCCTTATATTGACAATATTGACTTATTTTATGGGGTTAGTGACTTGGTAATAGCATCATCAGGAGCCATGAGCTTATCAGAAATATCAGCAGTAGCTAGGCCTTCGATTCTGATTCCAAAAAGTTATACAACAGAAAACCACCAAGAGTACAATGCTAGAACCTATGTAGATAAGGGGGCTTCTAGTATGATATTAGAAAAAGACCTATCAGGGCACATCCTGGATCAAAATATAAAAGAAATAGTAAGTAATCCTGATAAAATGAAAAAGATGGGAGAGAAAGCTCATAGTTTATCCAAGGAAGATGCTGGAGATAAGATAATGGATATTATAAAAGAGCTAGTTCATTATGAATAAGGATAGAAAGGCAAAAAAAATAATAAAATCAAATAAAGATAGGAAGATCCTTAAGGATGGCAAGGTTAAGGATAGGAGCCGTAAAGTTTTTACTAGGGGCTTTGCTATATTCTTGGCTCTAATGTCACTTGGCATACTGTTTTTTAATATTTATAGGCATCCCTATTTGCAAGTTGGCCAAATCTATGTTTCTGGCAATGAAAAAATAGACGATGCAGAAATAATTGCAAAAATCGGTTCATCGATAGGAAAAAACATTCTAACTTATAGGTCAAAAGATGCTGAGGAAAAGCTAGAAGAAAATCCAATGATCGATAAAGCTCAAGTAAAAAAAGTATTTCCAAATATCTTAAATATTGAGGTAGAGGAGATATACCCAGTCTTTGTATTGGAAAATAGCGAAAATCAAATTTTGGTTTCTAACAAGGCTAATATTATAAGTCCACAAAATGATCAAGACACTAGCAATTTAATCAATCTTAGACTAGATAATTATAATAGCGAACTCAAGTCTCAAGTAACCAATGATGAAGAAATTAATGGATTTTTGACAGAAGTATCTAAGGCTACTTATGTATCTGATATAGACCAATTAAATTTTGAAAATACAGCTCATATCGGTATAATAATAAAAGATATAGAGGTTGATTTCGGATCCTTAGATCAGTCTTCTTACAAGATTGTCTTGCTCGAATCAATTTTAAAAGACGTAGAAAATAAGGACCTCGAGAATGTAAGGATCTCTCTAGTAGATCCGAAAAATCCTGTAGTTGAAATAAACCAAGGTTCTTAATATAAAATTTTTTAGGTAATGGGGGAAATATGGCAAACATTAACATGGAAACTGATAACAATGCTCTAGCTAAAATCAAAGTTATAGGAGTCGGCGGAGGCGGAAACAACGCAATAAGCCGAATGAGAGACAATGGACTTTCAGGAGTTGAATTTATAGCTCTTAACACAGACCTACAAACACTACAAGCATCAAATGCAGATGTTAGACTTGAAATAGGTGAAAAACTCACTAGAGGTCTTGGTGCTGGCGGAAATCCTGAAGTAGGTGAGAAGTCAGCAGAAGAAAGCAAGTCAGAAATATCTGAACAACTTAAGGGTGCAGATATGGTCTTTATCACAGCAGGAATGGGCGGTGGAACAGGTACAGGAGCTGCTCCAGTAGTTGCAAAAGTTGCAAAAGAAATGGGTATTCTTACTGTTGGTGTTGTTACAAAACCATTTACCTTTGAAGGTAGAAAAAGATCAATCCAAGCTGAAGGTGGAATAGAAAAACTAAAGGAAAGTGTAGATACATTAATCACAATTCCTAACGATAAACTTCTTCAAATTGTTGAAAAAAGAACATCCATGGTAGATGCCTTCAAGATGGCAGACCAAGTTCTTATGGATGCTGTAAGTGGTATATCAGAGCTTATAGCAGTACCTAATGTAATTAACCTTGACTTTGCAGACGTTAAATCTATTATGAGTGATCAAGGTATAGCTCACATGGGTATCGGTAGGGCTAATGGCGAAAACAGAGCGGTAGATGCTGCTAAAGCTGCTATTAATTCTCCTCTACTAGAAACAAGTATAGATGGAGCTAACGCAGTACTACTTAACGTAACAGCAGCAGAAGTTGGTCTAATGGAAGCTAATGAAGCTGCAGAATTGATTAGAGAAAATATCGACTCAGATGCTAATATTATCTTTGGAGTAGGATCAGATGAGTCCCTAGGTGAAGATATCAAAATAACTGTTATTGCAACAGGTTTTGATAGTCCAAAGGCAAGAAGAAAAAGTGCACCAAATAACTCAAGGGATGATTTGAATGCTCCATCAAGAGCAACAAGATCTACTTCTTCTTCAAATAATAGCTCATCAAGCTTCTTTGATGATATAGACCTACCTGACTTTTTAAAGTAATATGAGATGTCCCTACTGTAATTCATTAGATACAAGGGTAATTGACTCGAGATCAACTGAAGATGACAGGGCTATAAGGAGAAGGAGACAATGCGAGCATTGTGGTAGGAGATTTTCGACCTATGAAAGGTATGAAGATGCAACAATTATGGTTGTCAAAAAAGACCTAACTCGAGAGGCCTATGATCAGAGCAAACTTATAGGTGGGATAGTAAAAAGTTGCCAAAAGCGACCAGTAAGTATGGCTGAGATTGAAAATGTAGCCAGAAATGTCGAAATGAAGATTAACCATTTAGGCAAGAACGAAGTATCCTCTAGGTATATAGGAGAGCTTGTTATGAATGGGCTTAAGAAACTCGATCCGGTAGCCTATGTTAGATTTGCCTCAGTGTATAGAGAATTTAAGGATGTTGATTCATTCTATGAAGAAATAAAAAGTTTAAGAAATGATGAAGATGGGGATGTTGCAGAATGAATAAATCGTCCCAGAATCGTTAGAAGAACCTCTACGTCAATTTGGCCTCTCAGAGCTGGCGGCTATGCCGACAATTTTCATAGAGAACCTTCTAATGATGTGACGATATTTATTCATAGTTTGCAACAACCCCTTTTTTTGTAAGGGGTGAATATGGATTTATTTGAATTAAATAGGCAGAGGGAGATTGAGAAGTCGGCTCCCCTTGCGGATAGGCTTAGACCTAAGAAGCTTGATGACTACCTGGGTCAAGACCATCTCCTAGGAGAGGGGAAGATCCTCCGAAGGATGATAAGGGCTGATAGAATTTATTCTATGATTCTCTATGGGCCACCAGGGGTAGGTAAGACTAGTTTAGCAAAGATCATATCAGATGCGACCCATATGGCCTTTGAAGAAATATCTGCGGTAACATCTGGTATCACAGACCTAAAGAAAAAGGTTCAGATAGCTAAGGATAACTTAGCCTACGAAAATAGAAAGACTATCTTGTTTGTAGATGAAATCCATAGGTTTAACAAGAGCCAGCAAGATTACCTCCTACCCTTTGTAGAAGATAGCACCATAATTTTAATAGGTGCATCTACTGAAAATCCATATTTTGAAATTAACAAGGCTCTACTTTCTAGGATGTATATTTTTGAGTTAAAGTCCTTAACCAATGAGGACCTATCAAAATTAATAGATAGGGCTTTGACAAAGGATGAATTACTTAAGACTAAGAATATAGACCTAAGGGATGATGCCCGAGAGACCTTGATTAACTACTCAAATGGCGATAGCAGGGCCCTATTAAATGCCTTGGAGATTGCTATATTTTCAGAAGAAGAGAAAAATAGTAAAATAGTTATAGATAAGTCTACTATAGAAAATTCTATCCAAAAGAAGATTTTTATCTACGATAAAAAAGGCGATAGCCACTATGATATAGTCAGCGCCTTCATAAAATCCATTAGAGGATCTGATATCGATGCTTCCCTTTATTACCTGGCAAGGATGCTTGAAGGGGGAGAGGATATAAAATTTATTGCAAGAAGACTAATTATTCTTGCATCAGAAGATATTTCTAATGCAGATCCTAAAGCCTTAATCTTGGCAGTAGCTTGCTTTCATGCCATAGACACTGTAGGTATGCCAGAAGCTAGGATTATTTTGGCTCAAACTGTGGTCTATTTGGCAGCAGCTCCCAAGTCAAATTCAACCTACTTAGCTATAGATAAGGCTCTCAAATTCGTAAGGGAAAATTCGGATAAGCCAGTTCCTAATAAGTTAAAGGATACCCACTATCAAGGTTCGGATACCTTTGTTAAGGATACCTACCTGTATCCCCATGATTTTGGTGGCTATGTTAGGGCTGATTATCTGCCCGATGCCTTTAGGGATATAAGCTTTTATGAGAGTAAGGACATAGGATTTGAAAAGGATATGATAGATAGACTTAATAAAATTAAGAGAGGGAATAATGAAGATTAGAGAATTAATTAATGATTTAGAAAAGTATAAAGATAGCGAGGTTATCCTACAAGGATGGATTAGAAATTCAAGGTTTGGTAAAAACGTAGGATTCATTGAATTAAATGATGGATCAACCTTCAAGAACTTACAAATTGTTGTTTCTAAGGATATAGAAAATTATGATGAACTAGATAGCCAAAAATTGTCAGCTTCTTTAGAGGTTGAGGGAAAATTTGTCATAACAGGAAATGATAAGAACCCTTATGAAGTTCAAGCTACAAGGATAAGTGTACTGGGAGAATCTTCAGACAAATTCCCTATCCAAAAGAAAAGACAATCCCTAGAGTATATGAGGACTATTCCTCACCTTAGGGCTAGAACTAATACCTATAGGGCTGTATTTAAGGTAAGATCACTCCTTGCTTATGCCCTCCACAAGTTTTTTCAAGAAAATGGTTTTACTTATGTTCACCCACCAATAATTACAGCTTCCGATGCTGAAGGTGCAGGTGAGATGTTCAATGTAACAACCCTAAGCCCAGAAGAATATCCTAAAAGAGAAGATGGAAGCATTGATTATTCCAAGGACTTCTTTGGCAAAAGTGCCCACCTTACAGTATCAGGTCAGTTAGAAGCAGAAGACTTGGCTCTTGCCTTGGGAGATGTCTATACTTTTGGTCCAACCTTTAGGGCAGAAGTATCAAACACTCCAAGACACGCTGCAGAATTCTGGATGCTAGAGCCTGAAATGGCCTTCACAGACTACAATAGGGCTATGGATGTGGCAGAAAACATGATAAAACACGCTATCGATTATGTATTAGAAAATGCCAAGGAAGAAATGGCCTTCTTTAATGAAAGAATAGACGAAGGACTTATTGATAGATTAAACAAGATTAGAAATGCTGACTTTGCTAGGATTACCTATACCAAGGCAGTAGAGCTCCTAGAAGAAGCTGATGAAAAATTTGAATATCCTGTTAAATGGGGCATAGACCTCCAAACTGAGCACGAGAGATACCTATCAGAAAAAATTGTTGGTGGTCCTGTCTTTGTAACTGACTATCCAAAAGAAATCAAGGCCTTCTATATGAAGAGAAATGATGATGGCAAGACTGTAGCTGCCTTTGATATGCTAGTTCCTGGAGTAGGAGAGCTAATTGGTGGATCTCAAAGGGAAGAAAGATATGATGAGCTAGTTAAGTCAATGGAAGAAAACGGACTTAATGTAGATGATTATGGCAACTATCTTGACCTAAGAAGGTTTGGTACAGTTGTCCACTCAGGTTTTGGTCTAGGGTTTGAGAGAGCTTTGATGTATGTTACAGGAATCAAAAATATAAGGGATGTCATTGCATATCCAAGATATGTAAATGCCTTTACAGATAAGAATTAGGAGGAAAAATGGTAGAGTATAACCCAAATGCTATAGAGAAAAAATGGCAAAAAAAGTGGGACGAAGAGAAAACATTCAAATCAACAATAGATAAGGAGAAGAAGAAATTTTATCCACTAGTAGAATTTCCTTATCCATCTGGACAAGGTCTCCACGTAGGCCATCCACGTCCATACACTGCCCTTGACGTTGTAGCTAGGAAAAGACGCCTCCAAGGGGAAAATGTAATGTTTACTATGGGTTGGGATGCCTTTGGTCTTCCTACAGAAAACTTTGCTATCAAAAACAAAATCCACCCAGCTAAGGTAACCAAGGATAATATCGCCAACTTCAAAAAACAAATGAAGTCTATAGGTTTTTCCTTTGACTGGGATAGGGAGATAAATACAACTGACCCTGACTATTACAAGTGGACCCAATGGATCTTTATCCAAATGTTCAAACATGGCCTTGCCTACAAGAAGGAAATGTCAGTTAACTGGTGTCCTAATTGTAAGGTAACCCTTGCCAACGAAGAAGTAATTGATGGCAAGTGTGAAAGATGTGGAACAGAAGTAGTCCACAAGATGAAAAACCAATGGATGCTAAAAATCACCGAGTATGCTGATAGGCTAATCGATGACCTAGCAGAGGTTGACTTTGAAGGAAGAATCAAATCAAGCCAAATCAACTGGATTGGTAGGTCTTACGGAGCTAATGTAAACTTCAAAATCAAGGACAAGGAAGATAAACTAACTGTATATACTACAAGACCTGATACCATATTTGGAGTTACATATATGGTAGTAAGTCCAGAACACCCAATCCTTGACAAATACAAGGAAGAGATCAAAAACTTCGATGAAGTAGCAGCCTACAAGGACCAAGCTGCCAAAAAATCTGACTTCGAAAGATCAGAGTTAAACAAGGATAAGACGGGAGTTAAGCTAGATGGACTAAGTGCCATAAACCCTCTAAACAACAAGGAAATTCCTATCTGGGTATCTGATTATGTCCTAATGACCTACGGTACAGGAGCAATCATGGCAGTACCTGCTCACGATACTAGGGACTTCGAATTTGCTCAAAAATTTGATATGCCTATCATAAAGGTCTACGATGGGGAAGATGAACTTCCACAAACAGATATAAACAAGGGAAGGGTAATTAACTCAGACTTCTTAAATGGCCTAAGTGCAACAGAAGCCAAGGAAAAAGCCATAAAATATATAAAAGAAAATAACCTAGGAGAGGCCAAGACCAACTTTAAACTAAGAGACTGGGTCTTCTCCCGTCAAAGATATTGGGGTGAACCAATCCCTATGGTCTACTGTGAAGAACACGGCTGGCAACCAGTCAAAGAAGAAGACTTGCCAGTCCTCCTACCAGACGTAGACTCCTATGAAGTAACATCAACTGGTGAAAGTCCACTTTCGGAAATAGATGACTTTGTAAATACAACCTGTCCAATCTGTGGTGGTCCTGCAAAACGTGAAACAGACACCATGCCACAATGGGCTGGCTCATCATGGTACTACCTAAGATATATGGATCCCAACAACAAAAATGAACTAGCAAGCGAAGAAGCCTTAGACTACTATGGCCCAGTTGATTGGTACAACGGAGGAATGGAACATACTACCCTCCACTTGCTATACTCAAGGTTCTGGCACAAGTTCCTCTATGATATAGGTCTTGTCAAGACAAAAGAGCCATACATGAAGAGGACCAGCCATGGAATGATCTTAGGCTCAGACCACCAAAAAATGTCTAAGTCTCGTGGCAATGTAATTAACCCTGACGATATAATCAGAGACTATGGAGCAGATACCCTAAGATGCTATGAAATGTTTATGGGAGACTTCGGTTCAATGGCTACTTGGTCAGATGAGGGAGTAAGGGGTTGTAGGAAATACCTAGAAAGAGTCTTCAATCTACAAGAAATAGTAAAAGACGGAGATACCTACTCAAAAGACCTCGAAATCTTGATCAATCAAACTATCAAGAAAGTTAGCGATGACTACGAAAACCTCAAATTCAATACAGCCATTGCCCAACTCATGACCCTATTAAATGAGATGAGAAGTAAGGGAGAAATAAACAAGAAGGAATTTGAGACCTACATCATCCTCCTAAACCCAGTAGCTCCTCACTTGACAGAAGAACTATGGGAAATGATGGGATTTGAGGGAGAACTAAATCAAGCAAGCTGGCCAGAATACGATGAGAATAAACTAAGCTTTGATACCTTCGAAATGCCAGTCCAAATAAACGGCAAGGTTAGAGCAACAGTAACCATGAGCAAGGACTCATCCAAAGAAGATGCACTCAAACTTGCCTACGCAGACAATAACATAAAGACCTACGTAGAGGGCAAGGAAGCCAAGAAAATAATCTACGTACCAGGTAAAATTTTAAACATTGTAATATAATCATAGCAGGTAGAGATACCTGCTTTTAACTATTGCACTTAAGTGGACAGTAAAAAATCAGCAAAATCTTAAGGATTTTGCTGATTCTGAGAAATTAGATATTTTTTGAGTAATTATTATTAAATCAAATTTTAATTGTTGATAAATCTTTTATACCAATCATTGATCAATTTAATGTGTTTTCTTTCTTCTGCTTCTACTTTGTCAAAGATTTCTCTTTCGAAATCAGGAAGTATTTTTCTCAATTCACCTATAAATATTATAGTATCTTTTTCTAGGCCAATAGCGAAGTTGTATACATCTTTTACGTCTGAATCATCAAAATTAAAATCAAAATCGAAGCTAGCATCTACTAAAGATTGGAGATATAATTTGTATTCTTCGTCATATTCCTTTCTTGATAGGTTAGAAGTTGATATTTCAGATTTTTCTACAAGCTCTTTGTAAAGTTTTTCGTGATGAAGCTCTTGGTCAGCTAAGAATTTAAAAAATTCTTTTATTTCTAAGTCATCAAATCTTTTACTTGCTTCAATATAAAAGCTATGACCATTTTGTTCAAGTCTAACTAGTGATTCTAATAAATCTTTAGGTTCAAAAATTTCTGTTGACATATAATCTCCTTATTTTAAAGCTTTGTGATCTTCTAGTGGCATTACGTTAATATTGCTTCTATATTCTTTTTCTGTCCAATTTACTCTGTCTGCTATTATACATTCTGGGTTTATGTCTACATCTTTGAGCATCATTTTCTTAAAGGTAGGGAATCCCACTCTATCCATCAGATGACCACCATGTAGGTAAACAGGTTTACCATCTAGGACATATCTTGAGAATTCTTGCCAATTTTTCATCATTTGGATTACTGCATCTTCAGACATAAATTTAGCGAACATAGTTCCCATTCTTGGGTATTGCTTACCAGTTCTACCACCAATCATTACAGTCCAAAGTTTTTTTTCATCTCTTGTCCATGCACTAGCAGGGCATGCTGCTACACATTCACCACAACCAACACAACAACAAACATCTTTATCAACTTTATGGCTATCGTTCATTGAAAGAACTCTTGTTGCTACTTTTTTACATTTATCAACACAAGCTTCACATCCAATACAACGATCTATTTCGTATTGAGGTTTTGTTACTCCAATAAATCCGAAGTCTGTAAAGTGAGCCTTTCCGCAGTCGTTAGGACATCCTGATATTGCTATTTTTATGTGGTATGGACTTGGATAAATTATTCTTTCTAACTTATGAGCAAGTCTTTGTGTGTTCTGAGCAGCTTTTATACAGTGAATTCCACCTATGCAAGCTGTTATATTACGAGGCCCTATGAATGGATATCCTTCATCAGTAACATCCATTCCAACATTACATACATTATTTTCAATATCATCAATGTATGGTCTTATATATTCTTTAACTTTATCAACATCTTCATATTTTATTCCTGGAATATCGAAAGTTTGTCTCATTCCTATATGGAAATCACCATTTCCCCAGGTTTGGCAAATGTACTTAACTAGTTCAAGCCATTTTGCATCAACAACTCCTCCAGGTACTCTCATTTGAAGCATGAATTCTCCCGGAACTTTGGATTGTCTAAAACAGGTTTGTCTTAATTCTCCTATATTTACATCTTTTGTCATGTTATCTCCTTAATCTAATAATTCTTTTGCTTCTGTATAGTTAAATACTGGACCATCTAAGCAGATATAGGTATCATTAATCCTACAATGTCCACATTTTCCTACGCCACAAGACATTTTTCTTTCGAAGCTTGTCCAGATTTGCTCATCTTTTACGCCTTCTTTTTTGAAAGCTAATGCAGTAAATCTTATCATTATAGGAGGTCCTACCATCAGGCAAGCAAAGTTATTATTAAAGTCTTTAAATGGTACATCTTTTATAAATTCTGTAACCATTCCTTTTTTGAATCCTTCATATTCTTCTGTATCTAGAGAATAAGTTGTAAAGAATTTATCGCTTTCTTCCCATAATTTAAGGTCATCTTTAAATAAAACTGCTTCATGGTTTTTAAATCCTGCTATTAAGTATAAACTTTCAAAATCTTCACTATTTAATCTTATGTGTTCTATAAGTCCTCTTACAGGAGAAACTCCGGTTCCACCAGCAACTATTACGACGTTTTTACCTTTTAATTCTTCTATTGGCCATCCATTACCATAAGGTCCTCTTGCAAAGATGCTATCTCCAACTTCTTTTTCAAAAAGTCCACTTGTAACTTCACCGACGTTTCTTATAGTTAATTCAATAAAACCTTCACCAAACCCGCTTACAGATATTGGAGCTTCTCCAACTTTTGGAAGTGAAAGTTCTAAGAATTGTCCAGGTCTTACTTGTTTTTCAAATTCTATTCTAAAAGTCCATTCTATGTCAGTGTGTTTTTTTATGTCTAATATCTTGCAAGGAAAAGGACGTACGGGATTATTTTCTAATGAAATATCTTCTTTTATCTTATCTGTCATGTTTAATTCTCCTCGTTTTCTCTTATAGTATTAATTACTTTTGAAACTTTATTTATTGTTTCAGGATAACTTATAAGTTGTGGGCAGTGACTTGAGCAACGACCACATCCAACACACATAGCACCATCTCCGAACCTATTGTTATGGGCATAAATTTTATGTAGTATTTTGTAACGATACCTATCTTTTATAGTTGTTCTAAACTTTCCACCACCAGCTACTTGGTCAAAATCTTTAGTCATGCAAGAAGCATTAGTTCTTCTTCTTTCACCAACATTATTGTTTTGTGAATAAACTATATCTCTAGTAGTAAAGCAGGTGCAAGTTGAACATGATGTAGTACAAGATCCACATCCTATACATCTATCTTGGTATTCATCCCACATTGAATCATTTGCAATTAAATTTGCTTCATGATTATCTCTTATTTCAGGAAATTCAACTGTGAAGTCATTTTCTTCTGGGAATTTAAGATCAAATTCTTCAGCGTTAAATCCATCGAAAAGATTCTTATAATATTCATCTTTTAGTTTAATATTTAAGCTATTATCATCATTAAATCTAACTGCAATAGTGAAGTCATCGGTTTTGTTTGAATTTGTACTTACACAGAAACAATGTTGATCTAAAGAATTAGGACATTCCATTAGAGCGTAATGAACCATTTTTTTACGTCTTTTATAAAATACATCTTCTACATTACCATTTTTTAGATACATATCATCAAGATATTTTATAGCATTTATATCACACGCTCTTACGAAAACCAAGACAGGTTTTTTGTATCTTTCACTAGTTTCGGTATAGCTATCTTCTGTAAAATAAAATAGTGTTTCTGTAAATGGTGTTAGCATTTCTTTTGGGGAGTATGTAGATTTTTCTTTATACTCAATATCATCTAAGTTTTTTAATTTCCTATACATAATTGCGTCTGTATCGCAATATCTTCCTGCCCTAACTTCTCTTATAGGGCCGTATAGATCAAATTCTTTAGACAAAGACATGAAAAGCTTATCTTTGTCTTCAGTTGTAATTTTGTAATCAAAATTAGACATCATAACCTCCTAATATTAATCTATATATTATATGATATCATAAAAATAAAAAAAAATAAATTGCAAATGAACATTTAATTAAAAAATCACTTACTGGGCTAAATTTTAAATAGACTTTTAAAGTAGTATAATATTACTTAGAAAAGGAATCAATAAAATGATAGGGAGGATGATATGAAATTTATAGTTTTTGGGATAAACCATAATGCTTGCCCTATAGATATACGCGAAAAATTACATTTTACTGAATCAAAAATAATACAAGCAAGTGATAATTTGATATCAGGATTAGCTAGCGAAGTTTTAATCTTATCTACTTGTAATAGGTCTGAGACTTATGTAATTACAGATGACAATTTTGATAAGCCTATGGCGGTAAGATTTTATGAGGATTTTTTTGATTATAAAGGACTTAATGATAAGATGTATTTTCTTTCTGATGTTCAAGCTATTAAGCATTTGATAAATTTATCTCTTGGTAGAGAAAGCTTGATAGTTGGTGAGGATCAGATATTAGGACAAGTAAAAGACGCCCTAGATTTAAGCCAATCATTAAATTTTTCAAAAAAACACATAAATTATATTTTTAGAGAAGCTATATCCTTCGTAAAAAAAATAAAGAGCGAAAGTAATGTTTCTTCTACACCTATTTCAACAGCTTATATAGGACTTAAGGATATAGAAAAGAATTTACATATAAAAGATAAAAAAGCTCTTGTCATAGGAATAGGAAAGATGGGGACTCTTTCTATAAATTATTTGATTGACTTTGGTGCTAAAATTTCTATAAGCAACTGGAATATAGAAAATTCTTACAAGTTAAAGGAAAAATATCCTGATATAGAAATAGTAAAGTTTGATCAGATAGAAGAAAAGATAAAGGATTTTGACCTTATTGTAAGTGCAACACGAAGCCCCCATGTAATAATAAAAAAATTTTTCTTTGATAATTTAGATAAGAAAATATATATACTTGACTTAGCTTTGCCTAGAGATGTAGACAAGGATGTTGATCAGATAGATAATATAGAACTTTACAATATTGATAAATTAAGTAAAATTTCTGATGATAATATTAATAAGAGGATAAAAATACTAAACTCTTACGAAGAATCAATAGATAATAAAGCGCAAGAAATCTATGAAGAAATAAATGATGTTGATGTAAGTAAACTTTTAGCTTTGGTTAATGAAAAGTGTAAAGAAGTCTCTGATTTTACTCTTTCTTATTTAGAGAGAAAGATTGTTCTGTCAGTCCATCAAAAAATAAAACTAGAAAAAATTATAAAAAGTGCATTAAATAAGGTGTCTCGAAATCAAATTTTAAAGATTAAAAACTCTTCTATTAGCAAAGAAGATAAGGACTTGGTAATAAAAATACTAGAAGAGGCTTATAATGACTAAGTTTTTTCCTATTTCTATAAATAGTGAAAATAAAAAAGTTCTTATAATAGGAGGCGGTAAATCAGCTCTTATAAAATTAAGAACTCTTTTAAAATCGGAATTTCTTATAGATATGGTTTCTATGGATTTTCTAGATGAAATTTATATGATTAAGGAAGAAAATCCTAGAAGAATTAGGCTTATAAAAAGAGAAATATCAAAAGATTATGATTGTTTTACTTGCGATTTTTTGATACTTGCCATAGGTGATACCAAAATAAGTACAAGTCTTAAAAAGATTTGTAAAGAAAAAAAAATCTTGTTTTTAGATACAAGTAATCCTTTGTTATCAGATTTTATTTTAAATAAGACTATGGTAAAAAATGATATTGTATTTAGTGTTTCAAGCAATGGTAAGGCTCCTAGTCTTAGTAAATATTTAGCTGAAGAATTTGAAAAGTTTATAGAAGATAAGGATATGGATCAGATAGAGCTTTTGATTAAGCTTAGAAATAAATTAAAAAATAAGAAATCTCCTCTAGTAAGTGAAATTATGAAAGAAGCTTATCTGTGGGATAAGGAAAAGTTAAGGAGTTATATAGAAAATATATGAAAGTAAAAATAGGGACAAGATCTAGTAAACTTGCCTTAAGTCAAACAGAAAGTATCAAAGAAATTTTGGAAAAAGAAGGCTATGAGGTTGAAATTATAAAAATATCGACTAAGGGAGATAGAGTTATTGACAGAACTATTGATAAAGTAAGTGGAAATGGCGTGTTTACAAGGGAAATTGAAATAAAACTTTTAGAGAAGGAAATTGACTTAGCTGTTCACTCTTTGAAAGATTTGCCTAGTAAGCTTCCTCAAGGATTATGTCTTGCTAAGCCTCCTAAAGCTTATGGTGTGGAAGATGTTTATGTTGGAAAAGATAAAGTCCATAAAATAAAAGATTTATATAATAAAAAAATAGCAACATCATCTATAAGAAGGAAATATCTACTTAATGAATATATAAAAAATGTAGAAATATGTACTATAAGAGGAAATATTGATACTAGGCTTAAAAAGGTTAGGGAAGACGCTATTGATGGATCTATTTTTGCAAGAGCTGGAATCGATAGACTCTATACGGATGTAAATTATTTTATTTTAGATCCTAAAGTTTTTATACCTGCTCCTTGCCAGGGGATTTTAGGTATAGAAATAAGAGATGAAGATGAATATTTGACGGAAATTTTTGATAGAAATTACGATAAATTTACAAATTATAGGATGGAAATAGAAAGAAGTTTTCAAAAAGAATTATCAGCAACATGTACTTCTCCTATAGGAATTTATACGCAAATAAATGAAGGTAAGTTAAATCTCTATGGTTGCTATAAGGCTGATGAGCAAAACTACATAAAATTTGATCAAATAAGTGGCGACATATCAGAAGGTATCTTTCTTTCGAAAAAATTAGCTAATAAATTAAGGAGCAAATATGAAAAGTAAGGTAATAATAGTAGGAGCTGGTATAGGAGATAAGGATAATATAACTGTCAAGGCAAAAAAAGCCCTAGAAAATGCTGACGTAATAGTTTATGATAGATTGATAAACTATGACATAATAAGAGAATTCGAAGGGAAAAAAGAACTTTATTATGTTGGAAAAAAGGCCTCACATCATACTATGGCACAAGAAGATATAAATAAACTTATGGTTAAAATGGCAAATGAAGGTAAAAATCTTGTAAGATTAAAAGGAGGAGATCCTTATATTTTTGCAAGAGGAAGCGAAGAGGCATTATTTTTAAAAGAAAATGGAGTGGACTTTGAAGTATATCCTGGATTAACTGCAGCAACAGTATGTCTAAATTCTGCGGGCATTCCTCAAACACACAGGAATATAAGTCAATCTGTTACTTATATTACAGGCCATAGGGAAAATGATGAGGATCAATCTTTTGAAAAATATGGAAAGTATGATGGGACTCTTGTTTTTTATATGGGATTAAAAAATCTTGATAGAATTATAAATGATTTATTAGCTGGAGGAATGGAGGGAGATACTGATATAGCGATAATCTCAAAGGGTGGCTATAACAATCAAAAAGTTTTTAAGTCTAAAATAAATAAAATTTTGTCTGAAATACGACAAGAAGATTTTCCATCACCAACAATAATAGTTATAGGAAAGACCATAGCTTTAAGTGATAAGTTAAACTATTTTGAAAATAGGCTACTTTTTAATAAAAATATTCTAATAACAAGATCATTAGAAGAGTCTTTTGAATTATCACAAAATTTAACAGAACTTGGGGCAAATGTTGTAAATATACCTACTTTTTCCATAAAATATAAAAATTTGGATATATTAGAAGAGCAAATAGATAACTTTGACTATGACTATCTAATCTTTACTTCAACAAACTCAGTAAGGATATTCTTTAAAACATTATTAAAAAAACATGATATAAGAAAAATAGGTAATGTTAAAATTGCAGCTATAGGCTTAAAGACAAAAAGAGTTATAGAAAGCTTTAATTTAAAGGTTGACTATTATTCAAAAGAAGGAGTTGCTGAAAAATTATATGACAGATTATTTTCTATAATAAAAAAAGAAGATAAGGTTTATCTACCACATTCAAGCCTTACCAGACCTTATATAATAGATAGGCTAAGAGAAAAATCAACATTAAGAGATCTTGAAATATATGACAATAAAATAATAAAAGAAAAAGTAAACTTTGATGAAAAATTAGATGCGGCCTTATTCATGTCATCATCTTCAGTAAATAATTTTATTGAAGTATATGGCAAGGATGCATTAAAAGATGTAAAAATATTTTCAATAGGAGCTATTACTAGTCAAACGCTTAAAGATCATGGATTTAATGATGTTATACAACCTAAGATTGCAAGCTCAGAGAATTTGTTAGAAGAAGTGGAGAAATATTATGAGAATGAGAAGAATTAGAGGAAACAAGATCCTAAGGAAAATGACAGAAGAAACCACTTTAAGGGTAAGTGATTTTATATATCCATTATTTGTGGTAGAAGGCGATGATATAAAAAAAGAAATACCTTCAATGCCTGGTATCTATCACTTTTCTATAGATAGGCTTGATGAAGAGATTCACGAATTAGAAGATTTGGGAATAAAATCAATAATCTTATTTGGTATTCCTTCATACAAAGATGAGTTAGGATCTTCTGCATATGATGAAAATGGTATAATTCAAAAGGCTGTAAGAAAGATAAAAAGCATAAGTAAGAACATTTTGGTAATAACCGATGTTTGTATGTGTGAATACACAAGTCATGGACATTGCGGAATTTTAAACGAAAATGGAGATGTAGAGAATGATATAACTTTAGATTATTTATCAAAAATAGCTCTTTCACATGCTAAATCAGGAGCTGATGTAATTGCTCCATCTGATATGATGGATTTTAGAGTTCATGAAATAAGGAAAACTCTTGATGAGAATGGCTTTAAAAATATACCTATAATGGCTTATAGTGCAAAGTATGCTTCGAATTTTTATGGACCTTTTAGAGATGCAGCAGATTCTGCTCCATCTTTTGGTGATAGGAAGTCTTATCAAATGGACTATCATAATTTCAAAGAAGCTAATAGAGAAATTGCCTTGGATTTGGATGAAGATAGTGATTTTATAATAGTAAAGCCAGCTTTATCTTATCTTGATATAATTAGGCAAGCTAAGGATACTTTTAATACTAATATTGTAGCCTACAATGTTAGTGGGGAATATTCTATGGTGAAAAATGCTATAAAGGCTGGTTTAGTATCTGAAGAAATAATCTATGAGATACTTATATCAATAAAAAGAGCTGGGGCAAAATTAATAATAACTTACCATGCTAAAGAAATGGCGGAAAAATTAAGAAAGGAAAAAAATGACTTTATTTGATGAAGCTAAAAAATATATACCTGGTGGAGTAAATTCTCCTGTAAGAGCTTTTAAGTCTGTTCATAGAAATCCTATTTTTGCAAAATATGGAAAGGGTCCTTATATATATGATGAAGATGGGAATAAGTATATAGATTATATAAATTCATGGGGACCACTTATCCTAGGGCACGCAAATGAAAAATTAATAGAAAAAGCAAAAACTTATCTAGAAGAAGGACTTAGCTTTGGACTACCAACAAAAATAGAAGTTGATATGGCTAAATTTTTAACTGAAGCCATAGGAACTGATATGATAAGGATGGTAAATTCTGGAACAGAAGCAACGATGTCTGCTATAAGACTTGCGAGAGGCTTCACTGGAAGAAATAAAATAATAAAATTTGAAGGGTGTTATCATGGTCATAGTGATGCTTTACTTGTAAAAAGTGGAAGTGGAACTCTCACTTATAATATACAAACATCAAGTGGAGTGCCAGAAGATGTTACCAAAGATACCTTAGTATGTAGATATAATGATATAGAAAGTGTCAAAGAAGCAATTTCAAATAATAAATATGAAATAGCTTGTGTTATAATAGAACCTGTTTGTGGGAATATGGGCGTTGTAAGTCCAAGAGAAGACTTTATTAAAGATTTAAGAAAAGTTACAGAAGAAGAAGGTATACTTTTGATATTTGATGAGGTAATAACTGGGTTTAGATGTAAATTTGGATCTGTAAAAGATATTTTTAAGATTGAACCAGACCTTTATTGTTTCGGTAAAATAATTGGGGGAGGACTTCCAGTTGGAGCTTTTGCAGGGAAAAGAGAAATAATGAAAAGACTTTCGCCTCTTGGAGATGTTTATCAAGCAGGAACTCTTTCAGGAAACCCTCTTGCTATGAAGATGGGGCTAGATATTTTAAGTGAATTAAAAGATAATCCCGACATTTATGAAAAATTAGAAAATAATGCCAAGATTTTGGAAGAAGGTTTCAACGATAATATAAAAAGTATAGGGATTGACGCAAAGGTATCAAGATTTAAGTCTATGATATGTTTATTCTTTGGTAAATTCGATAAAATAGAATCTTATGATGATGTAAAAAATGCTGATACTAAGGCATATGAGAAATATTTTTCTTATATGATAAATAAAAAAATCCTCTTGCCACCAGCACAATTTGAAGCTATGTTTATGTCAAATGTTCAAAATGATGAGATAATAAATTATACAATTGAAAAGAATAAAGAGGCATTAGCCTTTGTGAAAGAAAATCTATCTTCTCAAATATAGTTTGGGAAGATAGAAATAGGGTAATCAAATCATCAGTGCTTAATACTTAAAGAAGTAATAAAGTTGAATAAAAATATTTTGATTATTTTATAACTATGCTATAATTATATATATAATTGATTTGTAAATTCAAATTGATTATAAAATTAACAAGCAAGCGAGGTTATATGTTAACAATTAATTTGTTGCTTGGATATATGATAGCTTTTTTAGCTGGAAAACTTATTTCTAAGTTGAAATTCCCTCAGATTTTGGGTTGGCTATTAGCGGGGGTTATCATAGGTCCAAATGTTATTGGAATTATAAGTAAAGATGCCATGGCGATTCCGATGTTTAAAGTAATAATGAATTTTTCAAAAACGATTGTAGGAATAATGGTAGGTTATTCTATGGTATTTAAAAAACTAAAAAAAGCTGGAAGTAAATACTTGAAGATTACATTATCTGAGATGCTAGGTGCAGCTTTATTTGTTTTTGTGGTTTTTTTAATAGCTTTTGTTATAATGGGTATACCTTGGCCTTTGGCAATCTTGATAGGATTAGTTGCTTTGCCTACAGCACCAGGAGTTAATATTTCTCTTATTAGTGAATTTAAAGCAGAAGGTAGATTTACAGATATTTTAAAAACTGTTACAGGTTTAGATAATATCTTAGCCAATATTATTTTTTATGTTGCTTTAGCACTTGTACAAGCTATATTTAGTGCTGGGGTATCAGTTAATGTTTCCATGTTTGATATGATGGCTCTACCTGCAATAATTGGTCTAATATTTGGTTTAATAGCGTCAATACTTATAAAAATTTCTAATAATTCGAAAACTGATCTAATGATTTTTGTTGGAGTGATGATTGCTGCAAATATATTAGCATTTTATGTTGACAATTACATACTTGAAAATCCTTCTATGAATTTTATAATAATCGGTATATTATATTCAACTGTATATGTAAATATGGTTTCTGATGAAAAATTATTATCAGTAAAAAGAGGATTTCATTCTATTCAAGAAATTGGGCTAATGTGTTTAGTTTTTAGTCTTGGCTTACCACTAAATCCAAAGCTCATACCTGATCACTTCTTAATATTGATAACATTTATTATAGTAAGAGGATTGGGGAAAATAATAGGAGGATATGTCGGTTCAAGTCTTGCTAATGAGCCTGATATAGTAAAGAAAACGATAGGAATAACTATGACACCATCAGCTGGAGTTGCTTTAGTATTTTTCAATAATGCTGCTACAACAGCAACAGTTTTATTTCCAGAATATATATATATATTCACCGTAGCTCTACCTGCAAGTGTAATAATTAATGATGTAGTTGGAATACTATTATCCAAATATGCTTATATAAAAACTGGAGAAACAAATAAGTAATTTTAAAGTAAAGCTTTTAAAAATTTTCTAATAATTGGTACAATAACTATAGGAGGTTAATTATGAGTAAAAGATACGATTTGATTGTAATAGGAGCTGGACCTGCTGGAATGACAGCTGCAATTTATGGAATACGCGCTAATCTAAGCGTTTTGTTATTGGACAAACTATCTCCAGGTGGTAATATAGTAAATACAAATCTTATTGAAAATTATCCTGGTAGTGGCAAAATTAATGGTGCAGATTTAGCTTACAAGATGTATGAGGATACACAAAATTTAGGTGTGGAATTTGAATATGCTACAGTAAATAAAATTGAAGATGGAGAGATTAAGAAAATCTATACTGATGAATTCGAAGAAGCTTTTGAATCTATGACTGTTATTATTGCAACAGGTACAAGACCACGCATGCTAAATATACCTGGTGAAGCTGAGCTTGCTGGAGTTAATGTTTCATGGTGTGCTATATGTGATGGAGCAAAGTATAGAGATAAAGATGTTATAGTTTGTGGTGGTGGTAATTCGGCTATCGATGAGGGAATATATCTAGCAGATATTTGTAAGAAAGTTACTGTTGTAACAGATTATGATCTCACTGGTGACCCAACAACAGCTGAATATTTTAGATCTTTAGATAATGTAGAAGTTAATTCTTATAAGGCAATACAAGAGTTTCTTGTAGAAGATGGACATCTTAAAGGAATTAAATTTTCTGATAAGGATACTTTAGAAAATGAGCAAGTAGTAGAGGCTGATGGTGCCTTTGAATATATAGGAACTCTTCCAAATACGGAGTTTCTTCAAGATACAAGTATAGAAAATGATAGGGGATACATAATTACAGATGAAAAAATGAGGACAAGTATGCCGGGTGTTTTTGCTGCTGGAGATTGTATATCAAAGGGATTGCGCCAAATTGTTACCGCTACAAATGATGGTGCTATAGCTGCTCAAGAAGCTAGACTTTACAAGAAGTCAAAAGAAATGGATGAAAATAATTAAGGAGGATATTATGATTAGAGAATATGAAGGTGGAGATTTTAAAGATTTAATTGCTGAAGGAGTAAGTTTAGTAGACTTTTATTCAAAAACTTGTGGACCTTGTAAGATGCTTTCATTTGTATTAAATGATATCAGCAAAAATAACGAAGATTTAAATATAGTAAAAGTAGACTTTGAAGCAAATCCTGATTTAATTAAAGAATACAATGTAGAAGGTTATCCTACTATCATATTATTTAAAGATGGACAAGAAGTAAATAGAAGAGGTGGATTACAACAAAAACCAGTTATAGAAAATATGATTAAGGAGGCACTACAATGACTAAAGTAAAATACGAATATCAAGAACATCTAATTGATATTCAAGCAAGAAAAGAAAAAGAAATGCTAGAAGAATTCCATGATGGACATTATACAATGGAGAATCCTCTAGTAAAATACAACTTATATGAATTAAATGCCCTATCTGCAGTTGTTTGTTTTGAAACAGAAGAAGAAACAGCGATAAATGTAAGAGTTTTAGGAAAAACCAAACAAGCAGACTTTTATCAATCTTTCCCTAAGGCAAAAGAACATGTTTTACCAATAGTTGGATTATATAGTGATTATGAAAACAAGGTAGAAATTTATCCTTGGCAAAAAGAATCAGAAAAAGTTACTATAACAATCAAAACTCCTAAGACAGATGGAGCTGATTTAGTTGAGTATGTAGATACAAGTGCTGGATATATGCAAGATCAAATAATGTTCTGCTGCCCTGCAACTGCTAAACTTGCTATAGGCGTTGACTATGCTGGAGATGTTAGACTTGACTTTACAAGACCAATGATTTGGGATGTAAAAGTTCTTCCAAATGGCAACTTCTCTATGGGATCAGATAGAATTATGAAAATGCCTTATTTCTTGTCAGGTATTTATGAATTTACTGCAGTAGGAAAAATCTATAAAGAATATAGGGTTCCTTATGGATACCATCATGACCAATGCTATCTTCCAAATGGAGATATAGTAGCTTTAAACTGTGATGCTGCAAATGGAACAGTAGAAGATGGTGCTGTTGTAATAGATAAAGATAGTGGAGAAATAAAAAAAGAATATCACTTCAAAGATTTCATAAAACCAGGTGCTCAAAAATCAGGTTCATGGTCAGATGAAGATTGGTTCCATTGCAATGCTGTATGGTATGATGAAAATACAAACTCTCTAACATTATCAGGTCGTCACAACAACGCTATGGTAAATATAGATTTTGATACAGCTGAGTTAAATTGGATTATATCTGATCCAGAATTATGGCCAGAAGAATATCAAAAATACTTATTCAAACCAGTTGGAGATACAGAAAACTTTGAATGGCAATATGAACAACATTCAAACTTGATTACTCCACTTGGAGATGTAATGTGCTTTGATAACCACCATTGGGGTAGCCAAAACCCAGATAAATATTTAGCTCCTAATGATTCTTATTCTAGAGCTGTTAAATATAGAATAGATACAGAAAAAATGGAAATTGAACAAACATGGCAATTTGGAAAAGAATTAGGAATAGATTTCTACTCACCTTATATATGTAACGTAGTATGGTATAATGAAGGATACTATCTAGTACACTCAGGTGGAGTTGCTTATGATAAAGATGGAAATGCAAGTGCTAAACTAGGACCTTATGCTCAAATAGATGATCCAAGATCAGTACTTAAATCAAGAACTTATGAAATTGCAGACGATGAAATAAAATTTGAGATGGAAGTAAATTCTAACTACTATAGAGCTGAAAAAATCAACCTATATAATAAAGTTGGTGAAGATTTAGTTTTAGGAGAAGGAAAAATATTAGGATCTCTTGGAGAAACAACTCAAATGGATTATGATATTCCTGCTGAAGAAACAGATCTAGAATTTGAAGATTGGCAAGAAGCAACTATCAAAGAAGAAAAAGATAGGGTTGAATTTAAATGTAAATTCACAAAGGGACAACTTGTTCAATTAATCTTTGAAGGAAAAGATGAAACTAGAAAATACTTTGTATCAACATCTCATGGTATAAGAGGAGCAATGTGTGCTGGGACCTTCTTGCCTGATGATGATAGAGAAACAACAACAGTAATCTCTAAAGAAGGTTTCTCAGGAGAATATGAAGTTAAAGTTTTAGTAGATGATAAGATCTATAAAACAGGAGTAACTATAAAAGCTTAATAATGGAATTACTTAAAGATCTCCCTAGGCTTATTCTGGGGAGGTTTTTTAATTTATTTGATAGACATATAATAATTAATATGATGTATAATATACAGTCTTCTATATAAAACCTATTAAATCAGAATAAATTTACTAATCGCTATGGTTAAAAGTATCACATAGATAGATTGGATTTATGAGTATTGACTTTATTAGTGTTTAGGATAAATAAACATTTTTTATAGAGTCTAACATTTAATCAATTTGTCAGATAACTTGTAAAATTAAATGCGACA